>NZ_JZIR02000187.1:0-1614 GCF_000961955.2 Hymenobacter sp. AT01-02 | reverse complement strand
GGCGCCTGGTTGGCGCGCGGTAATATCGCGACCCATAATCAAGCGTTCCGAGCCTTCTGATTCCAGTACTAGGTAGTCAAGTTCAATTACTCGACCGTCGGCTAAGGCAAACTCCTGGCAGAGGACTGTTTGCCCTGCTCCGTGAACCGTTTGCAGCCACGTGTGAAAAGTAGCTGGGGTATGAAAGGCCGCCGCAATCCAGTTGATTTCTGCTACCGAAGGCTGGGAGCTGAGAGCGGATAGGCGCTCCGCAGAAAGGCCCAGTAAGGTGCAGAAAGCTACGTTGAGAGCTTGAGTTTGACCGTCCGTGTCAATCAGCCATCCTCCTGTGGGCAGCTGTTGCAGGAAGGCTACCGCGAGGGGACGATTAGCGGAATGTGCTGCCTGCTGCAAGGCAGTAATCTGAACTTGGGCGGCAGCCAGGGCGAGCTGGCACTGCGCCAGTTGATCCGCTAGACTAGCCGTTCCATCTAAGGGGGAAGAGGACATATTAGCAGAGAGAATAGGTATTCGTAAGCAAAGTAGAAGATAACGAAGGAGTGCTGCCCTGCGCAACAGGTGCCGGGCAGAACTGTCGGTAGTATTTCAGTAACACGTACGGAATAACTAGGCAAAGTACACTTTTTCGGAAGGGGGTACTTACACCCACCTGCTTGCATCTTTGCGTACTGCTTTAGCTGCTGATAAGTTTGCTGCTGACAATCAAAAACTTAGTATTCGTGTAATGCTCCTGGCTTGGCATAGAGGCCGATAAACGTTGCCGATTCTGTTTGCGCTACTTTATCTCAAGGCCACACGGCCGGGGTGAGCGGGCGTTTGAACATGTGCCGCTCAGTAAGCTGTTCAATAGCAAAGTGAATCTGTTGCCCGCTGAATTTTGCGCGTCTTATGTAATCCGGAGGGTTTCGGCCTATAGCGTAATTAGCAGTTTGGGTTCACTTTTAGAACGTCTGCAATTACCCGTGTTCCTACGGTGCTGGTAGCGTACGGCTAGTCTTTGATTTGTCTGCTTTATTGGCGCCTGACTCAGCATTTTCTGCTGGAAATGCTGAGTCAGGCGCTACCCGTTGCGGTGCCGTAAGGTATTTACTAGCCGGGTGCGACTACCTGAGTAAATCTTACCTTATGAGTCTTCTGACTTCTTTAGCGCGGCAGGTCACCCAACACGTTACCGTGGCCCGCGTCGAGCGCATTGCTTCCTATGCCTACCGCATTACCCTCACGGGTCCGACTCTCGCCGGTTGGACCTACACGCCCGGCCAAACGCTGAACGTCTTTTTCGGGCTAGGTGCCACTGGCGCGGCGGCAAGCCTGCACAAGCGCACGTATTCGGTGTGGGGGTACGACGCTGACCGCCTGGAGTTGGAGCTAGCCATCTGCACATTCTCGGATGGTCCTGGTGCGCGCTGGGCGGCGCAGTGCCGGCCCGGCGACGTGGTCCATTTCTACGGCCCGGGCGGCAAGTTCCTGCTGAATCCAACCGCCCCCGCGCATGTGTTCCTGGGCGACGTTTCCTGCCTTTCTCACTTTTTATGCGCTGCGAAGGCAAGTGCCGCCTACCCGTGCCCGTGCTCAGCGTCATCCACGCCCATCACCACGACGAGGTACTTTACG
>NZ_JZIR02000186.1:0-5882 GCF_000961955.2 Hymenobacter sp. AT01-02 | reverse complement strand
ACCTAGTACTGGAATCAGAAGCTCGGAACGCTTGATTATGGGTCGCGATATTACCGCGCGCCACCAGCGCCAGACCCAAGTGCAGGCCCGTGCCAGCTTACTGGAGCAGGATCCACAACCTGTAATGCAGCTTTCTGCCGCGGGTGAGGTATGCTACGCAAACCCGGCCGCTGCTTCCCTACTAGTGGCCAGTCCTGACGCGGTGCAACAAGTTAGATGGGCAGCACCTGCTACACCTAGGGCAGCAAGCCTTACAAACCGGCCAGCCGCAGGAGGTTACGCTGGCCGGAAACTCCTACCAGGCTACTGCAGTGGCCGGGCTGGGAGAGGCGCACCTTACGTTGTACCTAACTGCGCGGGCCGTTTGCTGGCCGCAGCTTCAACTCAGTGAGCAGGAGTCCTTCTATGAAACAATACTCGCCCACGCGCCCGCTGGCGTCATAGCCTTCGATGCCGAACACCGCTATTTGTACGTAAACGCTGTAGTGGAACCCGATGCAGCTACGCGAGCTTGGCTGATTGGCAAGAACAACTTTGAATCGTGCGCCCAGCGGGGGCGGCCCCGCGCTATGGCAGAGCGCCGCCAGGTGCTGTTTGAACAAGCCTTGCGGGAGCGGCAGGAGGTTACGTGGGAGGAAACCTTGTGGGACCCCCAGTTGGGGGAGCGGTATCACCTACGGCGCTTCCGTCCCTTGTTCGCCCCCAATGGCACGCTACGCATGGTGCTAAGCCTAGGCATTGATATTACCGAGCGGCAGCAGGCTGAAATGACCTTGCAGGAACACCAGCATTTCATCCAGCAGATCGTAGACACGATACCTAACATGCTCTGCGTGATAAGCCCTACCAACGAAGTAGTGTTTGCCAACGTAGCTTTTCGAGACTTCTTCCAGAGCCGGGGCTTCAACCGACCTCAACGAACCGACCACCAGCGCGACTATGATCAGTTCTGCGCCTGGAACCGGCAGGTGCTCGAAACCAAGCAAATCCTTCGTCGTGAAATTTCGCTTACAACCGAGGAAGGACAGGTGCGCTACTTCCAAACCGACAAACGCCCCCTACAACGAGCAGACGGCCGGCTGGAGGTACTAACGCTGCACACCGACATTACGGCGCGGGTAGTGGCTGAGCAGGAGGCCCAGCACGCCAAGCAGCAGGCCGAAGAAAATGCCCAGGCCAAGGAAATGTTTCTCTCGCGCATGAGTCACGAAATCCGAACGCCTTGAACGGGGTGTTGGGAATGGCGCTGCTACTGGAAAAAACACCACTTACTACCCAGCAGCAAGACTACCTGACCACGATGCAGCAGGCTGGTCATCAGTTGTTGATGCTAATCAACGACGTACTTGATTTAACTAAAATCACCTCCCGGCCTCAGCCCTTGGTTCAGGCCCCATTCGATGTGCTAAGTACCCTGCAAGGTGCCCAGCAGACCGTAGGCGCCTAGCCACGCTAAAAGGCCTCCCCGTAACCGTGGCGGCAGATGCGCTCCAGGGGCTCCCAGTGCTCGGCGACGCGGCCCGCCTGCACCAAGTACTGCTCAATCTGCTGGGCAACGCCCTTAAGTTTACGGAGCAGGGTAGCATTCACCTGGGTGCCACGCTGGTCAACCAAACCCTGGATGACGTGACCGTACGCTTCTGGGTGCAGGATACGGGTATTGGCATTGCCCCCGAGGAACAGGAAGGTATCTTCGAGGCCTTCAGCAAGGTAGCGCGGTCTCGTCGTCCGGTTTGGGCGGAACGGGCCTGGGGCTAGCCATCAGCGACCAACTAGTGCGGCAGATGGGGGGCGTGCTACGGCTAAGTAGCACCTTGCACGAAGGCTCCACTTTTTTCTTTGTGCTGACGCTACCGCGGAGTGAGGACACCACGACCCTCGTACCAGCCGAACCGCCGAAGGCAAGCTACGCGGCCTTACGGGGCCTGCGGGTGTTGCTGGCCGAAGACAACCTAATCAACCAATGGATTACCCGGGTGATTTTGGAGCAGCGGGGCGTAGTCGTTGATGTGGTGGACAGTGGAGTAGCAGCACTGGCTGCGCTTGAGGCGCAGCCCTACGACGCGGCGGTACTCGATATTCAAATGCCCGGCATGAGCGGGCTGGAAGTAACCCGGGCTTTCCGTCAGCTACCAAACCCAACCCGCACCACTATGCCCATTATTGCCTTAACGGCCAACGCGTTTGAGGCAGACCAAGCTACGTACTTGGCGGCCGGCATGAACGGGTGCGTGACCAAGCCATTTGCGGAAGACGATCTGTGCCTATTGCTGTTGCAACTCACGCAGCCTATTCTACGAAACGGTTGACTGGCCTGGTCTACACGCTTGCCCAAACGCGCTGGCCTTTTGACCTACCGAGGCGACCTGGTTATCCTTGTTGCTTGCAGCGCCGTTCTATGCGCGCATAGCCACCTGAGGCGGCACCAGGTTTCCTTACTTGCTTGGGCTGACGACCATTTTCTGGAAGGCTAACTACGACACGAGTATTTCCCTTGCCTTCATCTTCATGGAAAACATCTTGCCAGCTAATGTACCTGCCAGCAGTAGTCCTGCTACTGCTTGGGAGCAGTTGAAGCACCGGGCCAGCGCTCCTCCTACCAGCTTGGCGGAGGCTCAGGAGTTGCTAACCGCGTTGCTAGCCCAGCAGGAAGTATTGCTAGAAGAGAATCGGCACTTGCACACTGTTCAGCAGACACTAGCCACTAGCGAAGCTCGCCTACAAGCGGCCGAAGCCATAGCTCACCTGGGTAGTTATGAGTTGGACCTGCGCAGCGGGGCGGTGCAGTTTTCTGCGGGTATGTATCAGCTCTTTGGCGAGACACCACAGATGGGTACACCGTCGGTGGCGTGGATGGATTCCCGAACTCACCCAGACGATGTGCCTACCATCCGGCGGATTCTCGCCCAGGCCCGACGCAATCGGCAACCTTACTGGTACAGCCGCCGCATCCGGCGCCCCGATGGACAGTGGCGCAACTTGGTTTCGCACGGTCGGGTAGTGTGTGATGCTGCCGGCACGGCCATTCGGCTAGAGAGCGTGGTAGAAGACCAAACGGAAGCGCGGGATGCGGCGCAGGAGCTATTGACTGCCAAGGAGCAGCTGCAAGTGAGCCTGGATAATTCGCTCTATGTGGTACAGGCTTTCAAGGCAGTACGTGACGACAACGGGCACATTGTGGACTTTACGTGGGTGTATGCCAACAAAGCCTGGACGGACCGCTACGGGGAGCCGGTAGGCAAAAGCCTGCTCACGGAAAACCCCGGTGTGGTTGTTAATGGCCTGTTTGAGCAGTTTGTGCAGGTGACGCATACCGGCGTACCCGTCGACCACGAGCACTACTATAGCCACGAGCAATTCGATGGTTGGTTTCACCAAACGCTGGTGAAAATGGGCGACGGCTTTGTGATGCACACCGAGGACATCAACGCCCGCAAACAAGCCGAGCAGCAGTTGCAGGCGAGCCGGGAACTCCTGCAGGCTACCCTCGACAGCTCCCCGAGCATGGTGCAGGTATTTGAAGCCGTACGCGACGAGCAAGGCGAAATCGTGGACTTTCGGTGGATACTCAATAACCAGGCTGCGGGAAGAACATCTACGGCGACGTAATTGGCCAGCTCCTGCTAACCCAAAACCCCGGCGTGGTGGCAGCTGGCATATTCGACACCTTCAAGCGGGTAGTGGAAACCGGGTGTCCCGACCAGAGCGAGCGGTACTACGCCAGGAGCAGTTCGATGGCTGGTTTCACCAGTCTACCGTGAAGTTACACGATGGCGTAGCCACCACCACGGCCGATATTACGGGGCGCAAAGAGGCCGAGCAGCAGTTGCGCCAGAACTTGCAGCAGCTAAAACAAGCGGAGCAAGTGGCGCAGCTAGGTAGTTGGGAGTATGAGCCCGCTACGGATACACTACGCTGGTCGGCGGGCATGTACCGCCTGTTCGATTTACCAGTGGGCACACCCGTACAACTCACTACCTACCTCGACTACGTGCTGACAGAAGACCGGCAGCTAGCCCAGCGGCTAATGCACCAGTTACAGCACAGCCCCCAGGCCATGGAAGAAACCGTGCGTATCAACGTTCGGGGGGCGTTACGTCCTTGAAGATAAGAGCCACGGTGCTGCGTAATACGGCCGGGCAGCCCGTACGTGTGCTGGGCGTGGATATGGACGTCAGTGAAGTTATTCGCCTAGAGCAGGAAAACCTACGCCTGCGCCTGGAACAACAAAACCAGCTGTTGTTTGCCATTCTTGATGCTCAGGAAGAAGAGCGCCATCGAATAGCTGAGTCTTTACACAATGGGGTGGGCCAGCTTTTGTACGCCACCAAGCTAAACCTTCACCGGGTTGCCCACCTGCTCCCAGCGCCCGAGGGTGCTCTTTCGGCTATGGTAGCGAAAACAGAGCACCTACTCGGCACTGCCATTGCCGAAACCCGACGGGTTTCGCACGAACTGATTCCCATCCTATTGAAGGAATACGGCTTAGACAAGGCCCTAAAAGATTTCTGCTCTCATTTTGCGAGTAGTGGTATTGCCTTTTCGTGCCATGGGCTGACAGAACGCCTCTCCCCCTACCTGGAAACGGCCATCTACCGCATAGCGCAGGAGCTAATCAATAATATCATCAAGCACGCCCAGGCCACCCGGGCCCGCTTGGAAGTAACGCGCGATGCCCACGGCCTCTGCATAGAAGCCCAGGACGACGGCGTCGGTCTTGTCACCCGCACACCCTTCACGGGTATTGGCCTGAAGATTATTGAAGACCGGGTAACGCTGCTGAACGGAACGCTTCAACTAGAATCTGCTCCGGGTCAGGGGACGCTCATCACCATTTGCATTCCCCTACCCTAGCTCTTTCCGGCGTAGGAGCGTTACGTTGCTACTCGGCCTAGGCACTAGGGGAAGCAAGGCACTTCTAGCCTGCTAAGGCTGCGCAAGGGAGCAGGCTAGAAGTGCCGCGGCTCAGAAAGGCGGGCGCCCAACTTATCCTTACAACTGAAAATAGCAGCCTCGGCTACTGGCCCCACTCGGGCAATCAGTAGTTACTAGTCTGATTACCATAGTATTATTACTGTGCCTGCTCTCGCAATTGGTGGTCAACCTCAAGCAGATACCCTACCTTCTCCCTCTGCTAAGGAAGAACACGGCTGCACCAGCGCCTTTATTAATAGTAGGTAACATCTGGGTAGGCGCTAATAAGAAGGTGTACAAGTCTCCCTATATCAAGGAAATAAGTCAAATTATTCTGTAGTAATTTACAAGCTCATCCGTGCCCGTCGTCAGCAAGCACCCACGCTTGCGCCGGGGTACTGGTGCCACGCCGACCCTACCTGCCCTTACCCAACCATACTCCCACCCTTTGAACTTTTCAGTGACTAAACATGACTGGTTCCGATTTCTGACTTTCGGTGTATTAGCTCTGCTGGTCAGCTGCACGACGGATACCCGGGAGCCGGTGTACCGCATAGGCTTCTCGCAGTGTACCACCAACGACGCCTGGCGCCGAGCCATGCTGGCCGGCATGGAAAAGGAACTGAGCTTTCACCCGAACGTGCAGTTCCAGATGCTGGACGCCAAGAACAATAGCGCCCTGCAACGCCAGCAGGTGCAGGAACTGATTCGGCAGAAGGTAGACTTACTGTTGATTTCCCCTAATCAGTCGGGGCCCTTAACGGCCATAGCAGAAGCCGCTTACAATCAAGGCATTCCGGTTGTCATTCTTGACCGACGTACAACCTCGCGCCTTTATACCGCCTACGTGGGCGGCAACAACCAGGAGGTAGGTCGCACCGCGGGGCAGTACGCTGCCCAATTGTTAAGCGGCCGCGGCCAGGTGCTCGAAATTACGGGCACTCCTGGCTCCTCTCCAGCCACCGACC
>NZ_JZIR02000185.1:0-1007 GCF_000961955.2 Hymenobacter sp. AT01-02 | reverse complement strand
AAGGTAAACTCATCGGCCGCCGGCAGGTCGACGGCTTTGAAGCGCACGTGGCTTTCCATCAGTGTGGGCCAGGAAGGCGACGTTGCGCGCCAACCGGTCGAGTTTGGCCACGAGCAGCACGGCCCCCACCTGCTTGGCGTGGGTGATGGCCGCCTGCAGCTGGGGCCGGCTGTTCTTGCGCCCACTCTCGATTTCGACGTGCTCGGCCACGATGCGGGCCTCCGAGCCGACGACGTCCGGACCGCCGCTTGCTGGGCTTCGAGGCCCAGACCGGATTGGCCTTGTCGGGCGGTACTCACGCGGAAGTAGGCGACGTAGCGCGTCATGAAAAAGTCGGGGTTAGCAGTGAAATCGGAGCAAGATAGGGCTTTGTCACGTTTGTTAAACGACCGTTTAATAAATGTTACGACCCGCTTTTTCTCGTTGGCACTAAACAAAAGACCGTGGCTGTTGCAAAACTCCCGACCATGCAGCTGCTGGGTTTCATCAGCGCCTAGTATGAGCTAAAAAGACGTAAGCAGCGCCGCTGCTGTGCAGCGAATGCAGCTCGCATAGCCTAGGTTCTGCTTACCACCCGACTTTTGCAACAGCCACCCGACTTATCAAACAATCGGCCGGCGTTACCGCAAAGTGCTTACAGAAAAGTCGCGGGCAATGACATAGTTCGGCCCAATGAACAACGCCTTGAAAGGGGGAGGGATTTTCAGTGGTTTCGGACAATATTGCCAGGACTGCAACATGCAGGAAGCTTCTACTTCGTATAACCAACAAAGTGCTTGTAGCTCATTCGCCACCTCAGTAGGAAGGTAGAGGGTGTGTGAAAATCCTTTACCCAACCGTGCTCCCAACCACTGGCGGTTGCGCTTTACCCCACTCCATAGAGGAATAAACGCCTGCCATTCAACCGCCAGAGTCGCGAAGCGTTCGTAAAAGGCCTCTATAAAACCCACGGGTAAACTCTTCGGGGCCTGAACAGTTAGAGTGGCAAGCGGACTGTTATAAAACGC
>NZ_JZIR02000184.1:0-2171 GCF_000961955.2 Hymenobacter sp. AT01-02 | reverse complement strand
CGCGCTGGCGGCCCGCATTACGGCGGCGGGTGGCGAAGTTATTTACGCCGCCACCGACGTCGCCCGGCGCGCCGACGTCGCCGCCCTAGTGGAGCTGGCCCAGAAGCGGTTCGGTCGGCTCGATGTGCTGATCAGCAATGCGGGCATCGCCCCCATCTCGCTGCTAGATGAACTGCGTGTGGACGACTGGGAGGCCATGGTGGACGTGAATCTGAAGGGCTTGCTCTACAGCATCGCGGCGGCGCTCCCCGTGTTTCGGCAGCAGCAGAGCGGGCATTTCATCAATGTGTTATCCACGGCGGGCCTCTCGGTCGTGCCGACGATGGCGGTGTACGCCGGCACCAAGAATGCGGCCCGCACGATCACGGAGGGGTTGCGGCAGGAGGCGGGACCCTACCTGCGGGTAACGGGCATTTCCCCCGGCTTCGTGCAGACAAACCTGGCGCGCTCGATGAGCAACCCCGAGATGCGGACGCAGATAGCGGAAAAGATGAATGAAATCGCCATTCCCCCAACGGCTATTGCTCGCGCTATCGCCTTTGCTATCGAGCAGCCGGCCGATGTTGACGTCAATGAAATCGTGGTGCGGCCTACGGCGCAGGGCTGATGCGGTTGTACCAGGCGGTAGCAGATAGGAAAGCCCCGTCGGCCCGGAGCTGGCCGTTCTGTCGATGAGTGATGAGGCCCGGATTGCTTGCGAGTTTTCGTCAGCGCCTTATACGAATGCAAGGAGTGTCATAACACGATTGACCGTTTGGAAAGCGTGATAAGCGGCGTGTTTGAACCGATAAATCTTGTGGAGGCTTAGTATGCCTTATCCACGGCGCATGGACAGCAGCGCCAGTACACACAGTGCTGGGTGAGCTGGCGCTGCCATTAAAACTTTTCTACGCTACCAGTTAGCGACCAAACCGATAACGTAGTCCAATTGCCCCGGAGGTTGTAACGTTTCGAAGAGCCCGCAAATCTACATTGACCGTGCCTTCGGCTATTGCCTCTAAACCCGAGACCAAACGGTAACGGAAGCTAGGCCCTACGCTCAACGCTTTATGGTACGTTTGGGAATCGCGGTCGAATGCGACAGAGGCACCTTGGCTAACATCATAGTAATACCCCTTGCCTGTATAGGTTTCGTAGTCCAGCGTAAAACCGCCGAGTCCATCCAGTTGGAAACGGTTGTTCAGATTGCGCGTCACCGTGTAGCGTCCTAAGGCCGTTATCGAGAGGGCCGTATTACGGTATTTATTGGCATAATGCCCGGCGACTAGGTTTCCATTTGCATCCCTAAGAGTGGTACTATACGAGCCCGGGCTGCTGCTATAGGCCGCCCCTAGCTGCACCGCTCAGTGCGGGTTAAGCTGGTAGCCAAGCGTGAGTTGCAAGGGTGGCACGGTGCTCGAGTCGATTGACCGGCTTAGTCGCTGAGAAAAGTTGGTAAAGGCTGATACGCCAATGTAGTACCGAGGTATTTCTGGATCAGTAGTTTGGGCGAGACTGAGCAGTGGAAGGCCCAGTAAAGCGGCGCAGATGCCAATAGATCGGGTGAGCATAAATCGAACGGTAAAAAGGATAACAGAAGGAATACTTATGGCTAAGAAGCGCAAATGCCCTGAATCGTTGCAAGTGCATCTTATCAAACACGTATAAGGCCAGTAAAGTAAATACAACGCCCAGCAAATCCAGCCAGCACTTTCTAGAAAAGCAATGATACCCTTGAGCTTATCAGGCTTCAACAACTCGTCTAGAACGAGTGGGTGTCTAAAATCGGACTATTTTACAGCACTTCGTGGTGCTTTTCAGCGGTTCCTACCTGGTAACAGGCGGCAAGCTTTGGGCTTCTCCGAGGAAGGCACGCCTAGTGCCCTTGCCGCAACGCTGTGAGTGGAAGCGGCGGCCATAATCTTTCTAGGCGACTTGGTCGTTTACGCTCGTATGATATCCCCTACGCAGACCCTACCGGACTTTTACGCCCATAAGCTGCAGCAGCCCCTTCCGGACCTGCGGCGAGGTGACGGGCATTTTGCCGTGTTCCGGCTGGAAGATTTTCCCACTGCAACCGACTTGGCGGCGGTGTACGGGCGCAAAGATTTTTATAAAATTATGCTCGGCGCCGGGCACGCCACCTATCACTACGGTGCGCAACAGGCCCTGCTGGCCCCCGGGCAGCACGC
>NZ_JZIR02000183.1:0-2731 GCF_000961955.2 Hymenobacter sp. AT01-02 | reverse complement strand
AAGAACGCCGATATATGTGCGTAGTGCGCGTGAGGAAGAGGGCAATAGATAGCGGATCGAGGGCAGCAAGATGGGTCCAGCAAGAAAACGGGCATCTGTTGTACAGTCCTACTGGTTGGTTCCATCTTTTGCGGTGAAAGTGACTAGTGCAGAATTGTGTTCTGTGGGGCCAGATAGGTACACCCTGCTAAACCTGACCACCAGTGGTATATTTGGCGGGCTGGGGCACCACCCCGAAATCGAGGAAACCTACGCGTACCTGGCCACGGAGCTGCAAAAAATTGGCCTCGTATACCTGCACCTGCTCGACCACGCCAGTTTGGGTGCGCCAGCCGTGCCGGCTGCCACGATGGCGGCCATTCGGGCCCGGTTTACCAACACGCTCATCCTGGCCGGCGGCTACCACACCGCCACCGGGATCGAAGCTGCCTTACGCGGCCCCGCCGACCTGGTGGCTATTGGCCGGCCCTTTATTGGCAACCCCGACTTGGTCGAGCGCCTACGCGACGGGGTCGCGCTGACTGAGCCCAACCCGGCCACGTTCTACGCCGCCGCGCCCAGCGGTTGGGCGGAGGGCTATACCGACTACCCCCTAGCCGATGACCAAGCGGCCTAGACGATGGAGAGAAACGGGTGACAGATTAAGTAAGTAAAAAAGGGAAAGGCCCCCGCTTCTTGGCAGGGGCCTTTCCCTTAGTAGCTCTCTCAAAAACGAATACTATCGCACATGACGAATCGACTTTTTCGGACAGCTCCTGGGCGCGGCGGCCACCTACCTAGCCCCGCGCCCGGGCCGAGATTTCCGAGCCTGCAATGGGCGTCGATTTATGCACACACAGGTTCAGCGCTTGGCGCAGCGCTCAAAGGGGTTATGCTAGTTAGACAAAAATTAGAAAGAGAATCTTCTACAAGCACTTCTGGACATAACACGGCAGTGCGGCCCATCTACTCTTGCTGAAACTACTCCCTCGACTTGGCGCAACTATGCCCATTTCCTCTATTTCTACCTTCTACAAGGCGCGGCGTCTCTCGACGTGACGACTCTATTGCTTTGGCTCCGTTATTTTGTTAGCCCTTTTAGGGAATAAGTAGTGAGATGGGTAATAGGCTGTTATTTTTCTTCTGCCGTGCTTTACTAACCGCCCGCTCTTGCGTCGGCCAGTACCCCCTGATTTGCTCACCAAGGGCGAGAACTTAGCGTAATTTTATCCCCCGCTGCTACGAGAAGGCCCTGTTGTCGCCAGCACCAGAATTTCCTGGTATATCTGCCGCGTTTCCGGCACTGGCAGGCCTAAGGTCTACCCGTACGTGAGGGTGGTGCCGGCAAACAATTCCAGTTCCGTGCGAGCCTTGCCCGCGTGCACGTCCAGTTGTAGGGAAGCGGGTGTACGATACTACCTTGCTTGAGATCAACCAGTTGTCCCTTCAGAATACAGCTAGCCCCGGCTCTCTGACGCAAGCTGGGGCTGGCTGTAGACCGAAACAAAATAAGAATGCCGCTCCAAGAAGTCCAAAGCTCGGTCACAGCCACGGCCCGTTCGCTAGCCTTCGTGGCGGCTAGGAGGCGTGTTGCATTTGGAATTTTTTGGGCGTGAGCCCGTATACCTGCTTGAAGGAGTGGATGAAGCTGGACATGCTCTCGTACCCGGCTTGATCGTACAGGTCACTGGCTTTGAGCGTACCTTGCCGCAACAGCTGCGCCGCCACGGCCAGCCGCTGCTGGGTCAGCCACTTGTTGGGCGGGGTGCCGTAGAGGCGGGCAAAGCGTCGCTTGAAGGTGGAGAGGCTCATGTGACACAAAAAAGCGAGTTCCTCCACGGTAATATGGGCCGGTAGGTCGGCCTCTACCACGGCCCGGATGCGCTGATTCTCGGCCGTTTCGTGCACGCCGGCCCGGAGGGTGTGCAAGGCAGCGGGCTGCTGCCGACTCGCGTACAGCAGCAGCTCCTCGAGCTTGACTTGCTGGAAGCTGGCACTCAGCTCCGGCCCGGCGCTCAGCAGCAGCCCTAGCGAGTGAACAAAGTTGGTCAAGAACTCATCGGCCTCGAACAGGTGAAAGGGGTGGGGCCCCGGCGCGGCTTCCCTCCCCGGGGCCAGGTCCGGATATTTAGTAAAAAAGTCCGTGAGTGCCTCGTCGGAGAAGAACAGCATCAGGCTCCGGTAGGCGCTGACCGGGCCGGCTAGCTTTTCACTGGTTAGGCAATTCCCGGCCGGCAGGAGCAAAAACTGCCCGGGCGTAATGCGCGTCGTCGCGGTGGGGTAGGTGACAACTTTTTCGCCTTCCAGCAAAAAGCTGAACAGATGGTAGCGCAGCGTGACTTTGGTGCGCCCGCTGCTCAGCGCAGTGGTATACGGAACGAGATACGTTGCCGGGCGGCTCCCCCCAGCGCAGGGCATAACATCATCGGGCAGCAGAACCTGTTTCATCGAGACAACATATAATCCGGCAGGGTGAAGAGCGGAATTGATACCTTCCGCCTGTCAGGCCGGAATTGACTTCAGCCTGAGCCCAGGAGCTGCGGGTGGAGCCCCGCCCGCAGCTCCTGGGCTCAGGAATCATAAGTTAAACAGTACAGGAAACGGCAGGTGATCATAACCCGCCGTGCCAGTTTGGAGAGACTAGTAGCCTTATGGGCACAAACTTAAAAGGATACTTTCCCAATGGAGAAGGTCGCGGGGGGAGTGGCTGCCGTAATCAACGAGAGGTTGGCGTACAGCACGTAGCTATCCG
>NZ_JZIR02000182.1:0-926 GCF_000961955.2 Hymenobacter sp. AT01-02 | reverse complement strand
AAATCGTCGAGGGAAGCTGCGGCCATGCTCAAAGGTACGATGCCAACAAGGGTATAGGTAGCCGCATAGGGCAGAGGTTTCCTAAACGTAGGCAAGTAAGCTGCTACTCCAAAGGCAGCAGTGTTACTCTACGGCGTAGGCCCCATCGGTATCTACCTGCACTTGCGGGAGGGTGTGGTTATCCTCGAAATACTGGTAGCCGGGAGCCAGTTCCTGCCAGAAAGCAGTATGCGGGCTAGCCTGCCGGGTTGCTAGGTTGTCAGCCGTTAGCTCGAAAGGGAAAATGTGCATGGGAATTCCCTGCTGCCCGGCTGCTCGTGCTTCCACGGCCAGTACGTACAGCTCCCGGATACCCGCGTCGGTGATGGGCAAGCAGCCCACCGTAGCGTCGGAACCGTGAATAAAGATATCACCGCCGGGGTTGGGGGCAGCGTGGCGCAAGTCGGCGGCGTTGGGATAGTCCAGGCCCAGGGAAAGGTGGTAGGTGCTGGCCGGGTTGAAGCGGTTGATGGTGTAAAAACCTTCCGGAACCTGCCGGTCGCCAGACTGGCGCTTGGGTCCCAGCTCGCCGGAAGTGCCGGCCAGGCGAAAGGTGCGGAGCAAGACAAATTCGCCTTCGCCCTGGTTGCGCCCCCAAGCTTCTACCCGCCGCCCTACCTTGAACGCCCGGATAAATAGTTCAAGTCGTTGCGGCTCAATGCCGTGGCGCTGCAACAACGTATGTAGGGCCGACTCATAGGTAGCATAGGCACCCCGTACCCGCGGGAAGCGCTGCTGCTCCGCCCGAAATGTAGGATCGGGAGTAAGCAGGGGAGAAGAGGAATGAGCACAAAACGTGAGTAGCACAGCTGTAGCCAGCAGAGCGAAAAGACGCATATCGAAGGAAAGAAAAGCTAGCCCTATAGAGTGCACCGCCCTAGGCCGGT
>NZ_JZIR02000181.1:0-686 GCF_000961955.2 Hymenobacter sp. AT01-02 | reverse complement strand
CTTAGCTGTATGCCTTTTTACCTCGGGGGAGCAGGGGGCGGCGCCCCCAGGAGAACGAGTTGCCCCGCAGGGACCACGGTTTCAACTTAGCGAGGGGGCGCGTAGCAGACCCCTCGCTAAGTTGAAACCATAGTGGGTTATGGCTTTGTTTTTCTAGGGGTAGGTAAGGTACGGAATTTTGCCCTATCTTCGCCTTGCTTGCCCGAAGCGGACCTGTTTGGTAGAGGTATCAAACGGGAAGGAATACGGTAGGTGCTATAAACGCCTGGAGCCTGGTCAGTGTGTTGAAGGTTTGCCCTCTACCTGATCAGGTTCTTTTTTTCCCTTTTGTTTCCCTACTATCTCATTAATGGGAGCTTGGGCGTTCATAAATCTGTCTATTATTCCCGTGCCCTGTTATCCCTTTGACTAGTCCTTCCAGCCGTTCATGCATTAAAGCACTGAGTTGGCTGCGGCTTATTTCGCCCTTGATATACCGCTCATAGAGGAGCAATAAATCAGGACGTGGCTCTATACCTCGAGCGCGAACCCTTTCTACTGCTGTATGAACTATATCACGACGTGTTTCTGAGGTATATCCGTCAGAATCTTCCTTAGAATTGTTCAAAACGAATCAGGTAAGTTAAATAAACAACAACTTGGGGGCCAGCCCCCAAACCCCCGAGGTAAAAAGGCATACAGCTAAG
>NZ_JZIR02000180.1:0-3040 GCF_000961955.2 Hymenobacter sp. AT01-02 | reverse complement strand
GCTCTCAACCAGCGAGAAACGCGCGCCCTCACCGACCGGATTCATTGACTTGCTGTTGGAAACGAGCCCGCGACGGCCCGCGTAGTTTTACCTGGCTACCCTGGCTGACGAAAACGCCCGAAACCCGCCCGCCCGCCCGCGACCAGTATGGCCTACTCCACCACTATGTGCAAGGCGTGTGGCAGCAGTTTCACCCTGATGCCCCGGTAGCGGAAGAACACTGGCATGAGCACCGCGAGCAGCACCTTTCTACCCTACGCCAGATTCACGATACGTTTACGAGCCTCTCTGAGCACCCCGAGCAACAGGCCGCCGGCTTGGCTCCGCACCAGCCTTTACCGGTACTGCCATTTCAGTTATTTCTGCGCTTCAATGCCGAGGCTAAGGAGCCTTTTCGGGGATTAATAGTTTTCCTGGGCCAGTATAATCTTGATCGGGTGGCCGAAACCCGGGCTATGCAGACGGCTGATCCTGAGCTGGTGCGCACCTTTATCAGTATGTTTGAGAGCCTCACCAGCCTCGACGACCACGCGGGCTACCAGCAGTTGCGGCGGCAGTTTCCCTTATAATGCGCATACTGCTACGGATCAGCTTACCAATCCACCTTAAATTCGAATATCGTAGGCTTACTACTGAGCCAGCTTGCCATCAACTACCAACTACATGCAGAAATACGTTGCCGAAGTGTTGGGCACCTTTGCCATCATCTTTTGCGGAACCGGCGCTATCGTTATCAATCAAGAAAGCCACGGCGCCATTACCCACGTGGGTATCGCCATCACGTTTGGGCTGGTGGTAACGTCCATGATTTATGCGCTAGGCTCCATCTCGGGGGCGCATTTCAATCCGGCAGTTTCCATTGCCTTCACGGTAGCGCGCAAGTTTCCGGCGAAAGAACTTCTTCCCTACATTATAAGTCAACTTGCTGGTGCACTGCTGGCTAGTGCTACGTTGCGCTACCTATTTCCTTCCAATGAACTGCTTGGGGGCACGCTGCCAGCCGGCTCCGAAGAGCAGTCATTTGTGCTGGAATTTATTCTGACTTATTTCCTGATGCTGGTTATCCTGAACGTGGCCTACGGATCCAAGGAGCAGGGTCTGTTTGCTGGCCTGGCTATTGGGGGCGTAGTATTACTGGAAGCCATGTTTGCGGGTCCCATTTGTGGCGCTTCCATGAACCCGGTCCGGTCCTTTTCGCCGGCGCTAGTGTCAGGGCATCTGGAGCACGTGTGGCTGTACCTAGTGGCGCCAACGGTAGGCGCCGTAGCGGCCGTATTCACGTGGCAATTCCTGACTCGCTCGGTTGTGGCGCCCAAGGTAGCCTAGCTTACTAGCGGCATAGGGCTACTTCAGGGGGCATTGTTCTGGTGGGTCTTTCTATCTTTAAGGCTCTCTTGCTTCTCTCAACCTGCCTGCATGGCCGCACCCCTCCCTTCCGCTACTACCACCGCCCCTAGCACTGCCACGCGCAGCTACGCCCTGCCCATGGCGGCCATGACGAGCCTGTTCTTCCTGTTCGGGGCCGTCACCAATTTCAATGATGTGCTTATGCCCTACCTCAAGGACGTGTGCCAACTCACCGACTTGCAGTCGTCGTTGGTACAGTCGGCCTTTTTTGGGGCATACTTCCTGATGTCGTTGCCGGCGGGCCGTATTCTGGAGAAGCTGGGGTACCAGCGCGGCATTGTATTAGGGCTGCTGGTTATGGCAGCAGGGGCATTGTTATTTATCCCGGCGGCTAACTCCCGCACCTTTGGCGTGTTCCTGCTTGGGCTGGGCGTGCTGGGGGCAGGCGTGACGCTGCTGCAAGTGGCGGCCAATCCCTACGTATCCATTCTGGGACCTGCCAGCCGGGCAGCCAGCCGGGTGAGCGTGGTGGGAGTAGCCAATAACTTCGGCGGTACCCTGTCGCCCTTACTGGGTGGTATTTTGCTATTTGGGGGCTCCGCAGCCCTGAAGGCTCGGCTGGCCACCCTACCGGCAGCCCAGCGCTTGGCCGAGGAGGCTACCCTCGTGAAGGGTCCCTACATTGGCCTAGCGGTGTTTTTGGTGGTGCTGGCCGGTACCTTCTTCCTGCTGAAGCTGCCCGAGCTGGAAACCTTCGCTGACGAAAGCGCCGAGCCTGTTCCGAGTGCTAGCGGGCGTACGTCGGCGCTACAATTTCCGCACCTGGCTATGGGAGTAGCCGCCATTTTCGTGTACGTGGGCGTGGAGGTAGGCCTGGGGTCTTTCCTGATTCGTTACGGCGAAGCTCAGGGTATAACTCAGCTAAGCGGCTTCACCCAAGCGCTGGTACGGGGCCTCAACGTGGCCGTAAACTTTATTGCCGTGCTGGTAGGGCAAGCTCCGGCGCCCATTGATACCACTGCTGGCTTCACCAAGGCGGTGGGTGCCGTGCTGGTTTCTTCCTACTGGTTTGGCTCTCTGCTAGGTCGAGTGGTAGGCATCCCCCTGCTCACCCGCATCAACGACCGGCAGGCCCTTGTGGCCGTGTGCGCCGCGGGCGTGGTGCTGGTGCTGGCCTCCATTAGCACCCAGGGCGAATCGGCGCTGTGGCTTATTGTGCTGTGTGGCCTGATGAACTCCATTATGTGGCCCGTTATCTTCCCCTTGGCTATTAAAGGACTGGGTGTTTTCACGAAGCAAGGCTCTTCCTACCTCATCATGGCTATTGTAGGAGGCGCCGTCATTCCTCTGATTATGGGGTGGGTAGCAACCAACGGCGGCGGCCTGCGTGTGGCCTTCCTGCTGCCTGCCCTGTGCTACGCCTACCTGCTCTTCTACTCCCTACGCGGGTACCGGGTGCGCTAGCCCAATACATCGTGCTGCTCACTACAGGCGGGCCGCTTTCTTCGGAAGGTGGCCCGTTTCTGCATCTAGTCGCGTGGGGAAGTTGCCGGGTAGGGTGCTGCCGACGCCAGGCTTCGGCGGAATTTTGCAAACGGCTACCTTTACCAGCGCATCACCTTCCTCCTTCGCTATGGCTTTGGCTCCTGTTCTCGAACACAACGTTTCCCTACGGCCCTACAACACCTTTGGC
>NZ_JZIR02000018.1:0-67418 GCF_000961955.2 Hymenobacter sp. AT01-02 | reverse complement strand
CGGCGCTGGGGGGCGGGAGGAGTAGGGGGGAGCAAATCCGTCAGGGCTCGTTCTGCTAGCGGCAGGGCTGGCATGGGAACTGCGCGGCCAGCCCGCAATGCCCCACTGATGTCACGCAGAGCGCGGAGGGCGGTAAGGTAGCGGCCGGGCTGCTGCAGGGCTGCCCGTGTCAGCTCAGTGCCAGCACGGTCGAGGGTAGCGGCCGCGGTGCTTGGTACGGCCTGACCTTGGCGCAGGCGGCTCATGTGCTGCAAAGCCTCGCGCACGGTAGGTAGTGCTGCTGGGGTAGCTACTTGCTGCTGCCGCCGGGGCGCCTGCGTACCGGCCAAATCACCCGTGAGGCGGGTGGTAGCTTCGGGCATGGGTGGGGGCGTAAACCCGGCTTTTTTCACGTAGGCACGGGTTTGCTGCTGTACCTGCTTGAGCAGGCGCAGGGCTCGGTACTCAAACGGCAATGCTTCTTTGGGGCGACCGGTACGCAGGCGTAACTCGGCTTCCCACATCTGGCTTAGTACGCCCTGTAGCTTGGCTTTCACGGCGGGCTCCAGGAAATCGGCAGTTTCAGAGTCGTCGTGACGGTGAATGTAGGCTTCCATCAGTGCGGCCGTGGCTTCGGTACCCGCCGGAGCATTGGGGTCGGGTAGGGTGTGGCCGTGGTCGTGACCATCATCGGCCGTGTGTTCTTCGGCAGCATGTTCGGCGGTGGCGGGCTCTGCGTGGTCTTCGGCTACCACGGAGCCCAGGCCCGGTGCTTCTTCTGGCGTCTCCTCCGCTACGGGTGGGTGGTTTCCTTCCCCGAGACCATGGTCACCTTCCTCGCCTAAAAACTTGCCGTAGCGCAGGCGGAGCACCTTCTGGTCGAAGCCAATGGTGTTGGCCCGCTCTAGTAAGGTAGCGGCAGCCAAGCGAGGTTGTTCGGCCACCAACTTTTCCGTGTCAATGATGATTTGGCGCTGACTGCGAAAGTAAGCCGGAGCAGTATTAACGCCCAATGAGGCATCGAGAGTGCTGCTCGTAGCCGCAGTGTCCTCCCACTGCACCAGGTAGGTGTCGGAGCGGGTAGAATGTTGGTGGTTGTCCCAGGCCTGAATGTAGAAGTATACTTCGTCGCCATACGTTAGGCCCAGGGCTGGTAGGCGCAACACGTGCTGTAGCGTAGCGCGTGTAGGCTGAGCGCCGCCCAGCCCAGCGCTGAGGTCGGTGGCTACTTCCCGAAACTTGACGGCCTCGCCTTGGCCCTGAGCAACAGTGGCTACTAGGCGGGCGTGAGTCAGGCCATAGTCGTCGCCGAGCGCCACGCGCACCGCCACTTGAGGCGGGTGCCCAAACTCCACCAGCGTGTACGCCTTGGGTGTGAGCAACCGCAGCGTGGGGGCTTGGTCGGCCTGGACATCAATAGCGTAATCATCGGAAACTTTCCCCGCGAAGCGCACCCGGTAGAGAGCAGACGATGTTACGTCCGCTTCCGTAGCATAGGCATCTGGCTGCCCGGCCACGGCCCTCATGGGCAGCCGGCGCGGTCCTAGCTCTAACACGGGCGCGGCGGCACGGCCACTTACGTGCACTACCCAGCGCACCCGGCTGCCTTGAGGGCAGCGGAAAGAAGGCTGGGAGGCCGTGTACCCTGCCTGACGAGTATAGGTAGGTGGGCTTACGTGAATGGTGGTGCTACGTACAAGCGCTGGCACCACTTTTTCGCCCGCTACCGGCGCTTCCTGGAAGTGCAATTGCACCGCTGGCTCCGTCGTTGCTGACGGCCCAAAGGGTCGTAACCACCAAATAATAGCCGCGGCTACCAACAGGCCCGCGGTCAATAACGCAGGCTGCCTAAACGCTACGGGTAAAAGCGGAGTACCCGCAGACGCCAAGTGCTCCAGCCGCCGGCTAGTGCGTTGCTGCTGCAAAGATTCCAGCAGGTTGAAATCGGCGCTGTGTTGGAGAAGAAGGCCCGTACTATCTTCTAAGTCGGGATAACGCCGGTCTAGCTGGCGGGCCGCAGCCGCTATTGGGCTGCGAAAAATGCGAGCTAGTTGCCACCCTACCCCGCACAGCAATAGTACCCCGCTCACTAGCGCCAGCCAGCGCCAGGCCGGCCAGTAGGCTCCTACTACCCCCAGCAGCAGCAAGGCCGCTACCGTGGGTAGCACCACCGCCAAGGCCCGGCGCTGCAGCCAATTTTGGTGGAGCTTGGCAAGCACGGAGGAAGCTACTAGAGCAGGGGGGGGCGCAACACTACTCATGCGGCAGGAACGGATGAAGCGGAGGATTGAGCAAGACGGCGGGTAGCCAGCCACCGCTCCACGGCAAACAGTAGGCCCGCTGCCAATACTACCAAGGGCGTAGAGTCGTGCACGGGGCCGCTCTGAGCGCTACTGACAGCAACTACCGATGATGGTGTTAGTTGGTTGCCACTGAGTTGCGTGGGATCTAGCTGGCGTGGGTCAAGGGAGTTTGTGCTGGTGGCGGGGGGCGCTAGTACCAGGGGGAGCAGTTGGCTGGGTAGCTCAGGGGAGTCGGCCAGCTCACTCCAGGTAGGAGCAAGGCGGGTGTGCAAATGGTATAGCAGACCACGACCAACTGCCTGCACGGAAAGCGCCGGACTTCCGTGGGCATCGGTCCAGAGCGCCCACGCACTGGTGTGCAGCGGCAGGGTATCGTGGCGCAGAAGGCGCACGGGAGGCTGTATGCTGCTGAAGGGCAAGGTAGTGGACACTGATGCACCTGGAGCTGGGGCATCTTGCCACAGGCGCATGCCCTGCTGCACCCGCTGGCGCCAAGCAGCTGGTACGGGGGCGTCGCGCAGCCAGAACAGCCACGTGAGGGAGTCAGTAAGCGGCGGAAGCTGGGTAGAAACAGTAAGGCGCGGCCGTATTGGCGCCACGGACCCAGCCGCTTGCAGGGCAGCCCCCAACACGCGGGCATCGGGGGCGTGAGCCGCATCGTAGCTCACCCACCAGCGTGGAGTGGTAGCTTGCACGGGAACAATATAGGTAGTTGAGCCCGTGGTTACCCGTATGCGCGGTTGCCCAGCCTTGGGCTGGTAGGTGACCTGCGTTGGCGCTGGTAATATGGGGAGAGTTGTTTCGGCCAGAGGGCGCCGCAACCGCAGGGGGCGTACGCGCACCGCAGTTTCGGAGCCGTGGGCCAGCACTAGTACTATGCTATCTGGGTGGGGCTGGTAGGCCGCTAACAGCCACGTGGCAGAATCGGTGGAAGGCGGCACAGGGTGCCAAGTTACGTTGGCGGGTAGTGCGGGCCGGGTGCCCCGGAAGTTGCGCATCAGCAGTGGGGCTACCACTACCAGGGGGCGGTTGGGGAAGGAGTCGGCCGCTTGGCGTACCTGCGCCCACACGTTCGGGACTCCATCATCGGTAGCCAGTACTGAGTCGGGGGCGGTGGCGCGCAGGCGCGCAGTCCAGGCTTCGGCCGAAAGTAGCGGAAGCCGGGGCCGCAGTTCCCGCAGCTCGTACCCACGGCGGCGAAGGGAGTCGATGGTAGGCTGAAGCGAGCTAAGTGCCTCCGCGGAAGCATCAGGCTGAGTAACACCTGACCACGAGGGGCAGGAGCTGCCGCTTGCCAGCTTGGGTAAGCTAGGGCCAAGGCCAGCAGCCCTACAATGGCTGCTCGTACCAGCAGCAGTAGCAGCCCCTCAGGCTTGAGGCTACGCAAGCGGCGGTTGGCCCCTGTTTCCAGCCACCGCAAGCTGCCCACCTGCACTACCCGGCCGGGGCGCCTGTTCCAGAGGTAAATAGCCACTGGCACAGCCAACCCCAGTAGGGCCAGCACTCCGGCAGTAGCGTGTTGGAGGAAGAAGGCAGGCAAAGAGCTCAGGCAGTTAAGCGTGGAAACAAAAAGTCGTTCTTCGTGGCAGGAAAGCTGCGTGGTACGGACCGCTTTTTAGGCTAAGGTTCAGGCCATGCGGGTGGTGCGTTGTCGTAGAAACTCCCGCAGGGCGCGGTCCAGGGGTTCGGCAGTACTCAGCTGGTAGTAGTCGAATCCTTGGCGGCGGGTGGCGGTAGCCGTGCTGCGCAGCCATTCGTGCAGGTGAGTTTGCCAGGCGCTACGCTGCTGGTCGGCATCAAGCTGAAGGGTGCGGCCCGTTTCCAAGTCCTGAAACGTGACGGCCCCGCGAAATGAAAACTCCAGTTCGTTGCGCGCTAGCAAGTGCAATAGCAGCACGTCGCCGGAGGCGGCACGTAGCCGCGTTAGGAGCCGCATAATCTCGTCCTGCTCCTCATACAAGTCGCTTAGACAAATAATGAGCCCAGGTTGGCGGCGGGCCGTGAGGGGAGCCAGCGTACTCCGGTCGGGGAAGGTACCCTCGGCGCGTAGGGTTTCCAGCATGTGGTAGAGGCGCGGCAGCTGGCGCGGGTCGGCGCGCGGGGGCAGGTGCTGTAGGCCCGCCGGATGCAGCACCGTAAGCGCCACGGCATCGCCCTGCTGCGTAGCTACGTAGGCCAGCGCCGCGCACAGCAAACGGGCGTAATCGAGCTTGCTGAGGCCATTGTCGTCCTGGTGGTTCATGCTGGCGGTAGCATCCAGCACTAGGTGTACCGTCAGGCTGGTATCTATCTCCGATTCCCGCAGGTAGTACCGATCTGAGCGCGCCGCTAAGCGCCAGTCGAGGCGACGTAAATCGTCACCGGGCTGGTAAGGCCGATACTGGCTGAACTCCATGCCGGCGCCCTTCCGGCGGCTGGCATGAGCCCCGTGCAACAGGCCCTCAGCCGCCTGCCGGGCCGCCAGCGGGAGGTTGCGCAGCGCATGAAGATGTTCGGGCGTCAGCATCGGCGAGTAACAATCAGTGGTTGGGTGCTGGGGGGCAGTAGGAAAATGCCAGTAGAAGCAGGTGCCAGCCGTAGCATGCAAGTTGAGCTAGCAGTACCTCCTTCTCTTCGCTTGCGGAAGCAGATAGCAGGCGCTGTGGGCAAGCGCGCTAGACCCGCACGGCCTTGAGCAGTTCCCGTACCGCATCATCTGGGGTGAGGCTTTCGGCCTCGGCGTTAAAGTTCAGCAGCACGCGGTGGCGCAACACAGCGGGAGCCAACGCGTGCAAATCTTCCACCGTAGCGGCAAAGCGGCCGAGCTGCAAGGCTCTGGCCTTGGCGCACAAAATAAGCGCCTGCCCAGCCCGGGGGCCCGCCCCCCAGCGCCCGTAGTCCCGAATGAACTGTACGTCGGAAGTAGCCGGGCGGGTAGCGCGCACCAGCCGGTTCACGAAGCCCAATAGCTCCGGACTAATGCTGACTTGGCGGGTGAGCTGCTGTAGCTGCCGGATTTCCTCGCCGCCCAGTACTGGTCGCACCTCGGGGCGCGCATTGCCGGTAGTGCCGCTCAGCACCGCTAGTTCTTCCTGCTCGGTGGGATAGCCAATGCGGATGTAAAGCAAAAAACGGTCGAGCTGGGCCTCGGGGAGGGGGTAGGTTCCGCTTTGCTCAATGGGATTTTGCGTGGCCAGCAGGAAGAAGGGCTTTGGCAAGGCATGTTCCTGGCCGGCGTACGTTACATGGCCTTCCTGCATAGCCTCAAGCAGTGCCGCCTGGGTTTTAGGAGGCGTGCGGTTGATTTCGTCGGCCAGCACCAAGCTCGCAAAGATGGGACCCTCATTAAATTTGAAGGAGCGGTGCCCGGTGCCGTGGTCTTCCTCCAGCACCTCCGTGCCCAGAATGTCGGTGGGCATCAGGTCGGGGGTGAACTGGATGCGGCGGAAGGGCAAGTCGGTGGCCTGGGCCAGGGTGCGTACCAGCAAGGTTTTGGCCAGGCCCGGCACGCCTTCTAATAGGGCGTGGCCACCGGCTAGCAGTGCCACCAGCACTTCATCCAGCACCTCCTGCTGGCCCACAATGACCTTGCTGATTTCCTGTTTGAGTTGGGGAAGCTTCTGAAGTAGGCGAGTAACGTCTTGTTCGGTCACTGACTCGGGCGTTGTGTGGAAGAGGAAGATGCGCGTAAGATAAAGTCAGCTATACCAAAGTAAGGATGCTTAGAAAAATGAATTTGCCGCATTTTTCTTTAGAAGCTAAAGTCTGATTGACGGGCAGAGTGGTTTGCCAGCCGCCGGTACAAGTATCTACTTCGGGCCATGATACACAATTGCTCCTGCACTTGCCGCCTGCTCCGCTTCCTGATGCCAGCCGTTCTGGCGGCTTTTCTGAGTCCGGTTGCCCGCGCCCAAACCACCCCGGACACTACTCTCCAAGCCCCCCCTAGCTACCGCAACGCTGTTCGTCTGGACCTGGGCGGCGTGCTGGCCCGCAACGTTGCCTACAATGCGCTTACTAGTCAGCCCCGGGTACTGCTGCCGGTGCTAGTGGGCTATGAGCGGCAGCTAGGGCAGCGCACCAGTGCCAATGCCGAGGTGCTGGTGCACGGGGGCACGCCCGATGAGCGCACAAGCGGCCTGGCTTTGCAAGGCCGCTACTACTACTATCAGCGGCACCAGCGGGGCCTAGCGGGCCTGTATGCGGCCCCTACCATCAGCTACCGATATGTGCGGCAGCAATTCTACTACACCCCCGTGGAAACGCACAAATTAGCCGGGGCCGGCGTGTTACTTGGAGCCCAAGTACCGCTTGGGGTGCGCCGTCGTCTCCTGCTCGATGTATCGGGCGGTATAATGACGTGGGTCCGGGTAAATCCTGTGCACACCAGCACCGCACCCGGCGGCTACTATCAAGAGAAAACCTACTACGAGCGAAACAGCTCGGTATTCGACGGTCGCATTAGCCTAGGCTACCGCTTCTAAGCTGCCAACTAGGCCGTGAGGGCGTACAGAATGATATTGACTCCAAATTTGGTGTTGTCCTCGGCCAGAAAACGCTTGTTGCGGAAGTCATAGTCCCATTCACAGCCGTAGTCTTTGTTGGAATAGAGCACGGCTAGCCGCCCGTTGATTTCGATGCCTTTCAGGTAGTCGTGCACCAGGTCGTCGCCCCAGCCATTAAGCTCGAAGCCGGTATTGGGAGGGCCTTCTGGAAACTTAAAAAACTGAGAGTAGATGGGGTGGGTCTTGGGTAGCTTCTTTAAAGCACCCGCCCCGAAACTAACCCGCATCTGTTCTTCGAAAGAACGGGCAAATAGTCCATCTATATCGTGGTTGCAGTCGTCCACGAATACGAAGCCCCCGCCGCGCACATACTGCTCGAAGTTTTTCTTTTCCGCCGCCGAAAACTGTACTAGGCGGTGCCCGGAGAGGTAGCAGAAGGGGTAGCGGAACAGCTCGGGAGAGTCGAGCGCTACTACTTTCTCTTTGGGGTCAACGGGTACTTTGGTATACTGCACCAAGGAGTGCAGCAAGTTGGCCGGCATCCGCTCATCCACGGCATCCCAGTCGCCGGAGCGGTATTGCAGGCGTACAAACGTAAACGGTGCGGGCACGGTAAAAAGATAGAGGTTCGGAGAGCAGCAGGGGAAGGACGCAATTTGCACCGCTAGGGTGGCTTACCCAGCCAGGAATCAAGAAAAACTAGCGTTGGGCTGGGTGTGGAATTTCAGGTGGCGCCTGCTGCAGCTATATACTAGGCGCGTATTTCTGCGTTTGACACGTACACCTGTTGTACTACAGAAATACTTGACTACCTGCAACTATGAAACAAAAATTGCTTCTCCTATTGCCGTCGCTCTTAGTAGCTGGCGCCGCGCACGCTCAGCTCGGAGTGAAAGCCGGTATTAATGCCGCCGTGCTGGATGGTGAAAACTTAGGCTCCACGTCCACCGACTACAAGACCTACTACCACGTGGGCCTGCTGTACCAAGCCAAAGTGCTGGGTCCGCTGTCTATTCAGCCCGAAGTGTTGTATTCATTGCAGGGTAGCTCATTTAAAGATGCCCTCGGCAACTACGATACGAAGCTGCACTACCTCAACGTGCCCATCCTGGCCAAAGTGACGCTGGGGCCGGTATTCGTGGAAGCCGGCCCCCAGTTTGGCGTGCTTCTCTCAGAAAAAGCCGATGGTGGCGTGAGTGCCTCATCCAGTGGCAACGGCCCCTATAGCAGCTACAAAAAGGGCGACGTGAGCTTGTGCGCGGGAGCCGGCTTAAAGCTGGGCAGCGTGCTGCTGGGTGCTCGGTTCAATGCCGGGGTCAATGACATCAACGACGTGAAAAGTGTGACCGGAACCAACGACCCCCGCCTGCGCAACCGGGTTGTGCAAGGATACTTGGCTTTCCAGTTCGGCAACTAAACTGCCAGCTTGTACCCGAAATGGTTTGGTGAGACTGAAACAAATGTCGTGCTTGCGACAAATTTCAGTTTCACTTCTTCGTTTTATGCAAAAATTTACGCTTGTATTCGGGTTGCTATATTAGTTCTACAGTGGCTTGCTGGGCTCAAACGGGAGTTCAGGTGGGCGCAAAAGCCGGCCTAAACCTCGCTGTGCTAGATGGCAGCATCAATCAAGACACCAAGTTTAAGCCTGGGTTTCACTTTGGGGGCGTACTACGGTGGCGCCCTGCTGCGCATTTTGCCCTGCAGCCAGAGCTGGTATACTCCCAGCAAGGCTCCAATAATGAGATTCCTGTAGGGCCAGGAGTGGCGCTTGAGAACAAAACCAAACTCTCCTACCTAAATATCCCGGTGTTGGCAAAAATCTATCTGGGCAACGTAGTCAACCTGCAGGTAGGGCCGCAGTTCGGGCTGCTGCTGGCTGCTCAGCGGGAAGGCCAGGTGGGCTACTACGCGAGTTCCAACGGCAGCGGCTTCCGCACGGAAGATGTCGACGTGAAAGACAACTACAAAGGTGACGTGGCCCTGTGTGCCGGCCTGGGAGCTGACCTGAAAAATGGGTTGCTACTCTCGGCGCGCCTCAACTATGGAGTAACGGACATTAATAACGATGAGTCGCAAAAGCAACTGCGTGACTATCTGGATATTGGTGGCTTGCACAATCGCGTAGTAGAGTTTTCTGTCGGCTACCTATTTGGTTCCAAATAACCATCTGTCCCGTAGCTTCAATAGCAAAAGCCCTGCCTGGTTAACCAGGCAGGGCTTTTGTTGTATTGTGCACCGTTGCTTACACCGCGTCGGAGAGGCTAGTGAAGGTGAAGTCCCGGATTTTCAGCGGGGGCACCAGGTTGCCGCCTAGGCGCTGAGGGCGGCCAATGGCTTCAATGTTGTTGAGCATAATCACGGGGCTCTCATTGAAGCGGAAGTTCTTGATGGGGAACTTGATCTTGCCGTTCTCAATGTAGAACGTGCCATCGCGAGTGAGGCCAGTGTAAAGTAGCGTCTGCGGGTCTACGTCGCGGATGTACCACAGGCGCGTTACCAAAATGCCTTTGGCCGTGCTCTTGATAAGGTCGGCGGTGCTTTGAGTGCCCCCTTCCATGATGAAGTTGCCAGCAAATGCCGTGGGCTCCACGCCGTTTTTCTGAGCCCAGTAACGGGAATAGTACAAGTTCTTCACCACGCCCTTTTCTACCCAGTTGATGCGCTTTACGGGTAGGCCTTCTCCATCGAACACTGAGCCTGGGGCCTGAGCGTTTAGAGGGTCGGAGTAGATACTGATGCGCGAGTCGAATAGCTTGTCGCCCTTGCGGTTGCCGCCGCCCTTCTTACTCAGGAAGGAGCGGCCTTCATCGGCCTCACGGGCTCCAAAGTTGTACACCAAGTTGTTGAGCAGCCCTTCGTCCGACACCAAGGCGGCGGGCTCCAGAATCACGGTGTACTTGCCGGGCTCCAGGGCCTTGGCATTGCGCGAACCAGCTGCTTTATCGGCCGCAATCTGGGTTAAGTTTTTGGCATTAAACTTAGTGGCGTCGGTAAAATCGGCCACGGCGTAGCCGGAGCCGGTGCCATCGGGCGTACGCACAGTCACGGAGAAATCTAAGCCAGTACTTTGCTGGTAGGCCTCCAACCCCTTGTTGTTGCGTAGCGCCTGGAAGTAGGCACCATCCTCTAAATAGCCCGCGGCTGTCAGCTGCTTGCTTGAGCTAAGCGCAATGCTGTCGGCGGCGGCCTGAGCCCGGAAGTCGGGCCTGATGGCAGCGGTACTGGTTGCGTAGCTCACGGGCGTAAGATACTGCTGAGGCCCTAGCAGGGGCATGTACTCCTGGTCTTCCGGGGCAAGGCGGGCAATTTCCTCGGCCCGCTGCACGCAGCGGCGCAGGGTGGCATCATCGAACTGGTTGCAGGTAGCTACCCCGCTCCGCTTGCCGAAGCGTGCTTCCACCGCCAGCGACACGTTGTCGGACACGCCGGCCGTGCTCACGTTGTTGCGGGCGTAGCGGATGTTGCCTACCGTACGACCACTCAGGCTGGCTTGGCACTCATCGGCGGTGCTGAAGCTCAGCACCTTTTTCAGGATAGCCTGAGACTCGTCTTTGGAGAGAATGGGCATGGAATTGAGGAGCCGATTTTTGAGATGAACAGAACCCAGCTTTCTACTCGTCTTTCCGGCCGGGCCAGCAATTCGGGAGCATTACTGCTAATCAACCCAAACCCTGGTCCTGCCCGGAAAGAGCGGTAGAAATAGCTAGCCGATTTTGCGGGCAGTATTGATGACGTTGACGGCGTTGAAGCGGGTAGTAGCGGAGCCGTGGCTCACGGCGGAGCTTTGGCTGGGCTGGCCCTTGCCGTCGTTGAAGAAGCCCGCAAAACGGTAGTCCGACTGGTCGCAGGTGGCGGCGCAGCTGTTCCAGAATTCTAGCGTGTTGGTCTGGTAGGCCACGTCTTCCAGCATCCCGGCAATCTTGCCTTTCTCAATGGCGTAGAATACCTGCCCGCCAAACTGCGAGTTGTAGCGCTGCTGGTCGATGGAGAAGGAGCCGTTGCCGGCAATGTAGATGCCTTTGTCTACGCCTTTTACCAGATCATCCACGCTCATTTTCTGCGCGCTGGGCTTGAGGCTTACATTGGGCATGCGCTGGAACTGCACATCCTGCCACGACTGGGCGTAGCAGCACCCGTCCGATTCGGTCTGACCTACAATGTGTGCTTGGTCACGAATCTTCTCGTAGTTCACCAGCTTGCCTTGCTCAATCAGGTTCCACTCCTTGGTTTTCACGCCCTCATCGTCGTAGCCCACTGCGCCCAAGGAACCGGGCTGCAGCTTGTCGGCCACAATGTTGACTACCTTCGAGCCATACGGAATGTTCTTAGCCTTCCACTCCAGGGTGGCGAAGCTGGTGCCGGCGTAGTTGGCTTCATAGCCCAGCACCCGGTCGAGTTCCAGGGGGTGCCCTACCGACTCGTGAATGGTAAGGCCCAGGTGGTGCGGATCCAGCACCAGGTCGTACTTACCGGGCGTCACCGACTTGGCCGTGAGCTTTTCCTTTACCTGCTTAGCGGCGCGGGCGGCGTCTTCCAGAATGTCGTAGCTGTTCTTGTACCCAATAACGTCGGAGCCAGCGGGGCCCGCTATTTTATCGGCGGCTTTGGGCGTGAGGTACTCGTAGCCCAGGCCCATGGGCGCGCTCAGGGCCTGACGGGAGCGGAATTTGCCCGAAGCCCGGTCGATGGCCGTCACGCTGAACGTGGGGTAAATGCGGTGAATATCCTGGTCGATGTAGGAGCCGTCGGTGCTGGCGAAGTACTTCTGCTCGTTTACCTGAAACAGCACCGAATTCACAAAGCTGGCACCGTTTTCCAGGGCCTTAGCATTGGTAGCTAGCAGCAAATCTACCTTGTCTTTGATGGGCACCTCGAAGGCATTTTGCTGAATAGGAGCCTTCCACGACACTTCTCCATAGCCGCGCTGGGGGGCTAGCTGCACCTTTTCCTTTTGGGTTTTGGAGTTTGCCTTGGCAATTTCTACTGCTAGCTGCGCCGCCTTAGCCATGCCAGCCTCCGTCACCACGTTGGTAGAAGCAAAGCCCCAGGTGCCGTTGGCAATTACGCGGATGCCCGCGCCGTAGCTTTCCGTGTTGGCAATATTTTGGACCTGCTTTTCACGGGTGAAAATGCCTTGGTTGAGGTAGCGCCCAATGCGCACATCGGTATAGGTAGCGCCGGCGGCTTTGGCCGCGTTCAGAGCAGCGTCGGCCAGGCGCTTTTTCACGGCTACATCTGCGCCTCCTTGCAGTAGGTGGGCAGGGTCCACTTCGGTGCCGCCGAAGCTGGGCAGGGAAGGCAGCCACAAGGCGCTGGTGGCTAGGCCCGTCAGGCCCACAAAGTCACGTCTTTTCACAGTATCGGAAGATTGGAAGTGGAAGAAGAAAGTGCCGCTCCGAGTGCTGCGCCGCAGCTAAGCTTCTGCTCAAGGAAGCTACCTCAGCTGCGGCGCAGTACGCGGAAGGACAGTTCTAGACTGCGTCGGAAAGGCTAGTGAAGGTGAAGTCCCGAATCTTGAGCGGGGGCACCAGGTTGCCACCTACCCGCACGGGCTTGCCAATGGCTTCCAGGTTGTTGAGCATGATAATGGGCGACTCGTTGAAGCGGAAGTTTTTCACCGGGTGCTTGATCTTGCCATTCTCAATATAGAACGTACCGTCGCGGGTGAGGCCAGTGTAGAGCAGCGTCTGCGGGTCTACTGGGCGGATGTACACAGGCGCGTTACCAAAATGCCGCGCTGGGTGCTCTTGATAAGGTCGGCGGTGCTTTGGGTGCCGCCCTCCATAATCCAGCCGCCGGGGCGGGGCAGGTCGGGGATGTTGTTTTTCTGGGCCCAGTAGCGGGTAGTGTACAGGTTTTTCACTACGCCCTTTTCAATCCAAGTCACCTTTTTCTGCGGGCGACCATCACCCGAGAACGTCAGGTCGGCCACGTCGGCGTTGGTTGGGTCGGAGTAGATGGTTACGCGCTCATCGAACAGCTTTTCACCCTTGCGGTTGCCACCACCCTTCTTGCTCAGGAAAGAGCGGCCTTCGTCGGCGTTGCGCGCGTCGAGGGCACTCATGAGGGCCTGGAGCAGAGAGGCATCGGTGTTGGCTACTAGGGCGGCGGGTTCCAGAATCACGGTGTATTTGCCGGGTTCCAGAGCCTTCGCGTTTACCGAACCGGCCGCTTTATCGGCCGCAATTTGCGTAAGGCGCGTCGCGTCGAACTTGCTGGCGTCGTTGTAGTCGGCGGTAGCGTAGCCTGAGCCGGTACCATCCGGGGTGCGCACCGTAATGCTGAACTCCAAATTGGTAAGTTGTTGGTAAGCTTCCAGTCCTTTGTTGTTGCGCTTCGCTATAAAGCCCGACGAGTCGTTGAGGAAGGCTGCCGACGTGAGCTTCTTCTGGTCGCAGAGCTGCATGCTGGCCCCTACCTGCTTGGCGCGGTAGTCGGGCGTGATGCCTGCTGTGCTAGCGGCAAACGACTTGGGTGACTCTAGGTACTGCTGGGGGCCTAGCAAGGGCATGTATTCGGGGCTCTCCGGGGCAAGGCGGGCAATTTCCTCGGCCCGCTGCACGCAGCGGCGCAGGGTGGCATCGTCGAACTGGTTACAGGTAGCTACCCCGCTCCGCTTGCCGAAGCGAGATTCTACGGTGAGGGCTACGTTATCAACGCCGCCGCTGGTGCTGATGGCGTTACGGGCCGAGCGCACGTTGCCACCAATTTGGCCGTTAAGCGTGGCTTCGCACTCGTCGGCGGTGCTAAAGCTCAGCACCTTTTTCAGGATGTTTTGAGCTTCGTCTTTAGAAAGGATTGCCATATAAGTTGCTGTGCTGATTTCTACTGGAAGGGCGGCTTGCGCAGTCCTAGCCGATTTTGCGGGCAGTGTTGATGACGTTGACGGCGTTGAAGCGGGTAGTAGCGGAGCCGTGGCTCACGGCCGATACTTGGCTGGGCTGGCCTTTACCGTCGAAGAAAGAGCCGAACAGGCGGTAGTCCGACTGGTCGCAGGTGGCGGCACAGCTGTTCCAGAACTCCTGGGTATTGGCCTGGTAGGCCACATCTTCCAGCATCCCGGCAATCTTGCCTTTCTCAATGGCGTAGAACACCGTGCCGCCAAACTGAAAGTTATAACGCTGCTGATCGATGGAGAAAGAGCCCCGGCCAGCAATGTAAACGCCCTTGTCCACGCCCTTAATCATGTCGTCGACGCTCATTTTCTGCGCGCTGGGCTTGAGGCTGATATTGGCCATGCGCTGGAACTGCACATCCTGCCACGACTGGGCGTAGCAGCACCCGTCGGAGTGGTCTTGGCCCACAATGGCGGCTTGGTCACGGATTTTCTGGTAGTCTACCAGCTTGCCTTCCTTGATGATATCCCACTGCCCGGTTTTCACGCCCTCATCGTCGTAGCCTACTGCGCCCAGAGAGCCCACCTGGGTCTTATCGGCCACAATGTTGACCACTTTTGAGCCGTAGGGCAGGTTTTTAGCTTTCCACTCCAGGGTGGCAAAGCTGGTGCCGGCGTAGTTGGCCTCGTAGCCCAGCACCCGGTCAAGTTCCGTCGCGTGGCCGATGCTTTCGTGAATGGTAAGGCCCAAGTGGTTTGGGTCCAGCACCAGGTCGTACTTACCCGCCGTTACCGACTTGGCCGTGAGCTTGGCCTTGGCTTGCTGGGCCGCCAGGGTGGCATCTTCCAGAATGTCGTAGCTGTTCTTGTAGCCGATGAGGCCCGTACCGCTGGGGCCGGCAATCTTATCAACAGCCTTGGGCACCATGTATTCGTAGCCCATGCCCATGGGCGAGCTGAGCGCATCGCGGGTGCGGAACTTACCGGAGGCCCGGTCGATGGCCGTGGCCGAGAACGTAGGCCAGATGCGGTGAATATCCTGGTCGATGTAGGAGCCGTCGGTGCTGGCGAAGTACTTCTGCTCGTTGATTTGAAACAAGGAAGAATTCACGAAGCTGGCGCCGTTTTCCAGGGCCTTGGCATTGGCCGCTAGCAGCAGTTCGGCCTTTTCCTTCACTGGCACTTCAAAGGCATTCTGCTGAATGGGCGTTTTCCAGCTTACCTCCCCGTAGCCGCGCTGGGGAGCCAGCTGCACGGGCTGCTTCTGCACCTTGGCGTTGGCCTTGGCAATTTCCACGGCCAGCTTGGCAGCTTTTGCCAGGCCCTCTTCCGTTACTACGTTGGTAGCCGAAAAGCCCCAGGTGCCATTAGCAATTACGCGTACTCCGGCTCCGTAGCTTTCGCCACTGGCAATATTTTGGACCTGCTTTTCGCGGGTGAAGATGCTTTGGTTGAGGTAGCGCCCAATGCGCACGTCGGCGTAGGTAGCGCCGGCCGATTTGGCCGCGTTTAGAGCGGCGTCGGCCAGGCGCTTTTTCACGGCGGGATCCACCTGCTCCAGCAGCTGGGCGGGATCTACCAGCGTGCCGCCGAATCCAGGAAAGGAGGGTAGCAGCAACGCTCCAGTAGCCAGGCCGGATAGTCCCACGAAGTCACGTCTGTTCAAAGAAGTAAAGGTTTGGTGATGGAGAGGAAATCAGATTGGAATAGAAATGTAGGCAGAAGCCTGCGAATTGCAACCTAGGGACGCAATTGCCGTAAGAGGGCTGCATTTTTGTAAAGAAGTAGAGGAATTGTTGCAATCCGTAGCAAAATCTGAGGTTATTCTAGATTTTGTTATTCGTCGTTGGCTTCTTTCCTACTCTGCAAAAGGGGCACACTACTCATCCCTGACACCACCTTGGTAACTGCCAGAAAGTAGTGCCCTGCCCGCATGGTTCTGCTTGGCGCCCACTCCCGCGCCCACGAAATACTTAGGCAACCAGGGCCAGCAAGTCAGCGGCAATCTGCTCCCAGGGCTGAGCCAAGTCAATGGTGACGATGCGTACGGGGTGGCCGCCGAGGGTGTAGCGCACATCAATGGCCTGGGCGGCAGCAGGGTACAGCAAGATGCCTTCTAGCTGCTGCCCCGGAGCAGTGGGCTGGTTTTGCAAGTAGGCGTAGAGCTGGTAAAGGTGGGGCGATATTAGCTTCTGCTGGCTGTAGCGCTGGCGTAGCGCGGCGGCGTAGTACTTGGTATCGAGGATGATTTTGCGCTCGGGGCTGTCCAGGGTAGTGTCCGTAACCATGCTGGGTAGTAGACTGAGCACCTCGGGGGCCGCCGCTTCGGCCTGCCATTGAATGGTCTCGCTCAGTACCCGAAAGTGGCGCTGCTCTAGGCGGTAGAAGTTGCGCACAAACTGCTCGAAGATGCGCGCCATCAACGCTTCGTCGCGGCGGAAGTCGCGGAAGCGGGTAGGGCCGTCGGCGTGCGGAGAGGGGAGGGCACTCTGGTGTATCAGCTCACACACGCTCAGCAGAAAGCCGCCTAGCCCCGTGGGCCGCAGCCGACGCGCCGCGCGGAGGGTGGCGGGCGTAACAGCGTCTGCCGCAATACCCGCCGGAAAGCGCCGCATCACTACGCGCACCTCGTGGCGCACAGCCGCCGGCAGGCTGCGGGCCCGACTTAGCTGGTGCAAGGTGCCCAGCAGCACGCGCGCCAGCACCGTATCAGGTCCCAGCTCGTCGAACTCACAGATGGCCCGGCTGCGCTGTAGCAAGTTGCGGCTGAGCGTAGGCGCGAGCTGCACCCGGCCCCGCAGCTCCGGTAGCTCCTGAATCTGCTCGGTGTACGCAACCGGCAAGCCTTGTCGCAGCTGGCGGCGCGTAGCCGTTAGGAGCACGTGCGTAAGTAGCTCCAGCGGACGGTGGAAGGTAGTTGTTTCGGTGGCTAGCAGCTCCGCCCGCTCGGGCAGGCGGTTCCACGCATAACAGAGCAGGTAGTACAGATTCTGAATGGGAATCATCCGGCTGATGAGGCTAGCAGCTTTTTCTTTTGCTGGGCCGCTTTGGCCGGCTGATCTAGCCAATAGTCATCCAACAGCGGCGCAATTTCTTGTTCCAAAATCAGCTGGAGCCACTCGGGTGCCGCACTGGGAGTAGCTGGAGGCTGGCAGAAATAGCTATGCCCGATGCAGAAATCAGGGCCTAAATCGGGGTCGTCAGCAATTACTTGGTTGAGGGCCGTCAAGTGCGACACAAGCCGGGTAATGACTGGTGCGGGTACCTGCTGGGCTGCCAAGAATGCCTGCAACGGTTCCCCAAACTCTGGCTCTAGCCCCACAAAAGCAAAGCGGCGGCGCAGGGCATAGTCGAGTGGGGCCAAGCTCCGGTCGGCCAGATTCATCGTCCCAATAAGGTAGAGGTTCTCGGGTACGAAAAACGGCGGACTACCCACCGGGGCGTAGGGCAAACGAATGGCATGGGCGGGGCCGCGCTTATCGGCCTCTAGTAGCAGCAGCAGTTCGCCAAAGATGCGCGCCACATTGCCGCGGTTCAGCTCATCAATCAGCAAAATGTGGGGGCGCTCGGGGTCTTGGGCCGCCCGGTGGCAAAAATTCACCAAGATGCCATCCTGCAATCGAAAGGAGCCGGCTCCATCGGGGCGGAAGCCTTGCACAAAGTCCTCGTAGCTAAAGCTGGGGTGAAATTGTACCACTTCCACCCGGGCCGCATCGGTAGCGCCCAGCTCAAGCCAGGCCAAGCGCCGAGCCAGGAACGTTTTGCCGGTGCCGGGTGGGCCCTGCAAAATCAGGTTGCGGCGGCGGCGCAGGGCGGCCTGGGTGGTCGTGAGCTTATCAGCAGAAATAAACAGCTCCGCCAGGGCAGTAGCTTGGTTGTAGGGTTGGGGCGCCGGAAGCTGGTAGGCCAACGCTGGCTCCTGCACGTCGGCCGACAGGGACTCCGTGGGTTCGGGGGTAGCTAGGGCTCCGAGCTCAGGCTCTGCCGTAGCTTCGTTGCGGCTGGCGGGGCGGCCTTTCCGGGGCGCGGGCTTTTGGGTAGCTCCGGTATACAGCTCCTGCATATGCTCCTGGGCGGCCACGTCTCCATCCAGTAAAGGCGAGTTTTCCAGGGTGGGGCGCTTGGTAGCCACCGTGAAGTCGAGCTTTTCCAGCACCCGGTTGGTAGGGGTGCCCGCTGGCAGTGGCCAAGGAGCCTCGGGCTGATTGAGTGCCAAGCGCCACGCCAACTGCGCTACGGCCCGCGGCGCGTAGCGCCGGCCCTGGTATACAAGGTCGTATACCGTGCTCAGGGGCATGCGCGGGCCTTCCTGGTCCATCTGATGAAGGGCGCGCAGCACATGGTCACGGGAAAGCTGGGAAAGGTCGAGGTCGGGAGTTGGCATTCGGTTCTAAAGTACAAGCAAAACACCGTTGGTCGGGCGTTTTGCTCCCGCAGTGGGAAATTCCTAACGTACAACGCCGGCTACACGAATGCAGCCGGGCCGTTGTAGGGTCAGGAAAGGCGACTAGCCTTTCTGCGTGGTTTTCTTTTTGCCGTCGGGCCGGTCTTTCACGGTTTCTTCGTTTTTCTTCTCTTTATTCTTGGTAGCGGGGTCCGTGTGCTGGGGGGTGGAAGTAGGCTGGGCCATAGGAAAGGCAGGTAAAGGTGAACACTAGTACCTGCGTATACGGCCGGGCTTGGAGAGTGATAGTGTGGAGCAGAAATTATATGTGAAATGGGGGGCTTAGCCAGCCGTGATAGTCCGCTGAATACCCAGCTTTTTCATGCGGGCCTCCAAGGTTTTGGGGTTGATATCGAGAAGAATGGCCGCGCCGTTGGGGCCACTCACGCGGCCGCTGGTTCGGCGCAGGGCGGCCAGAATATGGTCGCGCTCCTGGTCCTTGAGCGTTTTGATGGGGCCGCCCGCCTCCGTGGCGGCAGGAACCATTTGGGCCGCCGCCGAAAAGCCCGCAAACTCCAGAAAGGGCCCCTGGCTCACGATTACGGCCTGCTCCAGCACGTGTTCCAACTCGCGCACATTGCCGGGCCAGCCGTACTGGCGCAGGGCCTTGAGGTCCCGTTCGCGCAGGCCCCGCACGGGCTTGCCCATTTGCTTGGTGAAGCGCTCCAAAAAGTAGCGCATCAGCGGCTCAATATCATCGGGCCGCTCGCGCAGGGCGGGCAGTTTGATGGGGAACACATTGAGGCGGTAGTACAAGTCGGCGCGGAAGCGGCCAGCGGCTACCTCATCTTCCAGCACGCGGTTGGTAGCGGCAATTACCCGCACATCGGTATGGATAACGCGGCGGCCGCCAATGCGCTCAAACTCCTTCTCCTGCAACACCCGCAGCAGCTTGGCCTGCAAGTCCAACGGTAGCTCGCCTATCTCATCCAGGAAGATGGTGCCCCCATCGGCCAGTTCAAATTTCCCAATGCGCCGGTCGTGGGCGCCAGTGAAGGCGCCTTTTTCGTGCCCGAATAGCTCGCTCTCAATTAGTTGTGCGGGTAGGGCAGCGCAGTTGATTTTAATAAGTGCCCGTTCCTTACGGGGCGAGAGGTTGTGCAGGGCACGGGCCACCAATTCCTTGCCCGTGCCCGTTTCGCCCGTGATGAGCACCGTGGTATCAGTGGGGGCTACCTGGGCTAGGCGCGTGTACACTTGCTGCATCACGGCGCTTCCGCCCACAAAGTCATCGAGGCGGGCGGCGGCGGTGGTATTAATCTCGTCAATCAGGTAGGTGCGTTCCCGCTCAAGCTGGGTCCGCAGCAAATCAATCTGCTCAAACGCCAGCACGTTCTGAATAGCCAGCCGGATTTGGGGCACCAGCGTTTGAATAAGCTCTAAGGTTTCCTCAGTGAAGGCCAAGGGTTGGTGGCTGGCCAGAATCAGGGCTGCCGTAGGTTCATCGGTAGTATCCAGAGGGGTGCAGAGAATAGACTGGGTGCCCCGCTCTTCCCGGATGAAGCGCAGAAACTTGTAGCGCTTGGTTAGCTCCTCAAAGCCAGCGCCCACATACACGGCCGGGCGCAGAAACACCTCCACTATCTCTTGTTTGTCGAGGGGTGGGTGCGGCAGCTCGTCGTAGCGGTTTTCATCGAGGGCGGCGAAGGTGCCATCGGGTTGCTTGTTGAACTCGGCCAGCACCCGTACCGGCGAGTTGGTTTCGCGCACTCGTACCCCAAAGTAGTCGCAAGGAACTACGTGGTTGATTTCAGTTGCAATGGTGCGAAACAGCTCCCCGCGCTCCTTAATGCTGAGTAGCGCATTGTTTAGCGCAAGCTGCATCGACTTTTCCTGCTCTCGACGCGCAATATCCTCGAAGGCTAGCGTATTGGTAACGGCTACGGCCACGAGGCTTCCTATCTTCTCAAGCAGGTCTACGTCGTTGGGCGCAAATTCGGGGTGGCGCCGGGCTACCAGCGACATGAGGCCGATGAGCTGCCCCCCCGTGCGTAGAGGAATGACCAGGAAGTAGCGCATACCTTTTTCCAGCAATGCCCGGAAGGGGTCGTACTGGGGGTAAGTTGCCACTAGTTCCTGCAAGCTGTACTGGTGAAAGTGAGGCTCGCGGATAAACAGCTCCACGGGCGTACCCTCTATGGGCATTCGGCCCAGGGGCTTGCGGCCTAGTTGGTCGGGTAGAAGCACTTCGCCTAGGTAGTCGCGCAGAAATACCCGACGGTACTGCCGCTCACTATCCACGGTAAGGATGGTAATGGCATCGAAGGGAAAGATCAGGCGCAGCTTCTCCGTTACGCTCCGAAACAAGTCGTCCTTGTTTCGGGTAGTAGCAATGGCCTCATTTAAGTAGAGTAGCAAGGAGTCATCCTGGTCTGGCATGGCCGTAGGAATAGTGTTGAGCTAGCAAGAAATAGCCTAATTATTCCTGAAATATAAGGAATAAAAACAAGGATTTTCTGAAATATGAGGAAAAAAGTGCGGCTGAGCAGTAGTGGTTTTGATCAGGATGAAAAAATATTTTATGCGTTTGTGCGCAATAGAAGGGGTTTTCATCACACATTAAAATAATTTTAACGGGTTGGCACGTAGTTAGGTAAAGAGCGCATATCCATAAGCTGTTTTAGATATGCTTTTCCGACCACAACATGCTGCACCGCTGCTCGCAACCTTAGGGTTGCTGGTAGGTAGTGCAGCCCACGCTCAGGTGCCAATTGCCGCCGCAACGGCCGGCGACTCCCTGTCGCTGGAAACTACTGTCCGCTCGGTGCTTGATGCCAATCCGGCCATCAACGCCCTTCAAGAAGAAGTAAACCAAGCCCAAAGCCGCCTTGAGGAAACGCGTACCGCGCTGCGGCCCGTAGTAGACGGCACTGCCAGCTACACCCGCGTTGATCCGCAGGTGAAGCTGCAACTTAGCCCCGATGCACCCGCTTTTCAGTTGGCGCCCAATAACAACTACGACACGCACGTAACGGCGCGCTACACAGTGCTCGACTTCGGGCGGGTCAACGCGGCTATTGAGGCTGCGCGCAACCGTGCCCTCACGGCCTCTGACCAGATCAACGTGACTCGGCGCGACTTGGCTTACGCTGCCGCTCAGAGCTACTATAGCATCCTATTTGCCCGCGAGGCCATCCGGGTGCAGGACTCGCAGATTGCCTCGCTCCGCCAACACCAGCGCGAGATGGAAAAGCGGGTGCAAGGCGGTGTAAGCACCAACTTCGACGTGACGACTACCCAGGTGCGCATTGCTCAGGCCCAGGACCGCAAGATCGACCTGCAAAACCAGCTCCGCAACCAGGAGATTCAACTGGCCCGCTTGCTGCATCGCCCCGAGGGCGAAGTAACGCCCGTGCGCGGCCGTTTTGAATACAACCCCCAGACCGTGGACGTCGCCGCCGCTCTAGCCGCTGGCTCGTCGAACCGCCCCGAGGTGAAGCTGGCCCAGGATGCCGAAGCTGCTGCCGCCGCCCAGTTGCGCGTAGCCGAAACCAGCAACAAGCCGTCTTTGAGCGTGCTGGCCCAGGCCGGGGGCAAAAACGGATACATCGTACCTAATCTGGAGCGCTTCCGCTTCAACACAGTGGCCGGTGCCCAGTTGAACGTGCCGATTTACGACGGGGGCCGGAATCGCACCCAGCGCGCCGTGGCGCAATCGGCCATTAAAGGAGCACAGGCCCGCACCCAGGACACCCAGGAGCAGGTACGTGCCGATGTGCTGCAAGCAGTAAACAACATGCAAACCAGCACCGCCCGCTACGACAACTCCCAAGTGCAGATTGAGCAAGCGACCGACGCCCTAACCCGGGCCAAAGCCCGCTACCGCTACGGCGTAGGCAACAACCTCGATGTTCTCGACGCCGAAACCCAGCTGGCTCAGTCGCGCCTGTCGCGCCTCCAATCTATCTACAATTACACCCTTGGCCAGTACCAGCTCCGCCGCGCTACTGGCGAGCAAATTTGGTAGCAGTGAATGCCTGAGTGGGTGCGGCACGTGGTTAGCCAAGCAAAGGCCACCAGCGGCACCTCACCCCACCTTTTCACTCTCCACACAACTAGTGATATGACCATCCTGTGTCCGATTGACTTTTCTGCCGCAACCGAGGCGGTAGTGATGTACTCGGCGGCCCTGGCAACGGGAACGGGCGCGGAGCTACGGTTGCTACACGTACTAGAGCCTGAACCTCGGGCTTCCACGGCGCCCGTCAACGATATGGAGCTAGCCTACCGGCTGGCCCAGCACCGGGAAGCCGTACAACGCACGGGGGCGCACGTATCAACCGCCATCATTACTGGCGACGCGGCCCGCACCATTGTAGAAGAAGCCCGCCGCTACCCCGCCGACCTCATTGTAATTGGAGCGCACGGGCAAACCGGCCTGACGCGCTTTTTAATGGGTAGCACCGCCGAAACTGTAGTACGAACCGCTTCTTGCGTGACACTGTTAGTAAAGCCAGGCTGCCCAAATGCCTACCGCCAATCGGCGTAAATACCTCCGATAGGTTGCTGCTCGTCAGACAGCCTGTTCTCCTTACCAATCGACAACGAACAACCAAGTACCCATATGGCAACTCCCGTTCAACATGACTCGGCCGTAGCGCCTACTCAATCTGCGGCTTACGAGCCCGTAGTGGACGAGCAACCCGCGGGCCGCTCGAAGCGCCCGATTATCTTCCTTGTGCTGGCCCTGCTCCTACTCGTGGGAGGCTACTTTGGCTGGCAGCGTTACCAGTTCGGCCAAGCGCATGAGGAAACCGATGATGCCCAGGTGGAGGGCGACGTGTACCCTATTTTGCCCCGCGTGAGCGGCCCCGTGCTGGAAGTGAAAGTAGAAGACAACCAGCCCGTGAAAAAAGGGGACGTATTAGTAACGGTAGACCCTGCTGACTATCAGCAGCGCGTAAATGCCGCCGAGGCTGCTCTAGCCGCCGCCCAAGCCAACGTAGTAGCGGCCCGTGCCGCCGTGGGTACGGCTTCGGCCAACGTAAGCACCGCCCAAACGACCATTGGAGTAAGTGAGGCCAACCGTGCCCGCTTGCAGAAGGACTTGCAGCGCAGTGAGTTCCTGCGCAAAGAGGATATCATCCCCCAGAGCGAGTACGATGCTGTGCAGGCCAACCTGAAATCGACTAGTGCCCAGCGTGCCACGGCCCAGCAGCAAGTGCGCGTAGCCCAGCAGCAAGTAACGGCCGCCCGTCAGCAGGTAGCCGTAGCTGAAGCCGTTGTGAAGCAGCGCCAAGCCGACCTCGACAATGCCAAGCTCCAGCTGAGCTACACGACCATTACGGCGCCCGGCAACGGCATCGTGAGCAAGAAGAGCGTGCAGCCCGGCCAGGTAGTAAGCCCCAACCAGCAGCTAATGGGCTTGGTAGCCAGCGGCAACACCTGGATTATTGCCAACTTCAAGGAAACGCAGCTGGAGAATATGAAAGTAGGCCAGCCTGTGCAAGTTGAGGTAGACGCCTACCCCAACGAGGAGTTTGCTGGTCATATCGAGTCGCTCTCGGCTGCTACCGGGGCCCGCTTTGCCCTGCTGCCCCCCGATAACGCCAGCGGCAACTTTGTGAAAGTAACCCAGCGCGTACCTGTGAAAATTGTGCTCGACAAGATTGACTCCGAGCACCCCCTCCGCGCTGGTATGAGCGTGGTGGCCACGGTGAAAACCAAGTAATCACCTAGTTGCCGCGTGCCGGTTGCCAGCCTCTTTGCGGGAGCTGCGCCAACCAGCACGCGGTAGCTGGCAACCGACTAAGTATGGAAACCGGATTTACCAAGTGGATCATCGTCATTACGGTGGTGATGTGCTGCTTGCTGGAGCTTATTGACACCAGCATTGTAAACGTGGCCCTAACCCAGATGATGGGTAACCTCTCGGCCACGCAACAAGAAGTAAGCTGGGTAGTGGCGTCCTACGGCATTGCCAACGTTATCGTGATTCCGATGACGGGCTTCTTGGCCGAACAGTTCGGCCGCAAGAATTACTACCTGTTCTCGGTAGTGCTGTTCACCTTTGCCTCCATGCTTTGCGGGCAGAGCACCAACATCTGGGAGCTGGTAGCATTCCGCTTTATTCAAGGGGTAGGTGGCGGAGCCCTCATGGCCACGTCGCAGGCTATCCTGATTGACACCTTCCCCCCTAAGCAGTTAGCCTTAGGCCAAGCACTGTTCGGTATGGGCGTGATTATCGGTCCTACCATCGGCCCCACGCTGGGGGGCTACATTGTGGATAACTACGACTGGCCCTGGATTTTCTACGTGAACGTACCAGTAGGCGTGTTGGCTTCCATCTTCACCGTACTGTTCATTCGCGACCCGGAGCGTATTCGGAACGCTATTCCACGTCCCATTCGGGAAATCGACTGGTTGGGTATTTTCCTGCTCGTGTTGGGGGTTGGCTCGTTGCAGCTAGTGCTGGAGCAGGGCGAAACCGAAGACTGGTTTGAAAGCGCCTACATCAACCTGTTTACGCTGCTGGCCGTCATTGGCATGGTAGGCTTCATCATTCGAGAACTCACTGCCAAGCAGCCCATTGTAGATTTGCGCGTACTCACGCGCAGCCGCAACCTGGCCGTAGGAGCCTTCCTCTCCTTTATTCTAGGGTTTGGGCTGTTTGCCTCGGTCTTCGTGTTCCCCATTTTCTGCCAGCGCATCTTGGGCTTCACGGCTGAGCAAACGGGCTACCTGCTTCTACCGGGGGCATTGCTCTCGGGCTTCATGATGCCCATAGTGGGTAAGATGATTCAGGGAGGCGTGCCGCAGAAGTTTATTCTGCCCGTAGGCTTCACCGTCTTCTTTATCTTCTCCTACTGGATGAGCACGCGCATTACTCCGCTGGCGGGTGAGAGTGATTTTTTCTGGCCATTGATTCTGCGGGGCTTTGGGTTGGCCCTGTTGTTCCTCCCCATTACTACCATGTCACTATCGGGCATTAGTGGTAAGGATGCGGGCCAGGCTGCCGGTCTCACTGGCATGATCCGCCAGCTGGGTGGTTCCTTCGGGGTAGCCTTGGTAGGTACTTACCTAGAGCGCTCTACTGCCCAAAACCGGGTGGGCATTTCTTCCAACGTGTCGTTATACGACCCCGAAACTCAGCAGCGTATTCAGGGGCTGACCGCCAGCTTTATGTCGAAGGGGGCTGGCTTCATGCAAGCGCAGCAGCAAGCTTTTGCCGCCCTGGAAGGCATGATTATGAAGCAAACGGCCATCATCACCTATGCTCAAACCTTCCTGATGATTGGCGCCTTCTTCCTCCTATGCTTACCGCTGATGCTCATCATCAAGAGCCCACGCCCCGGCGAGAAAGTAGACCTCAATGCCGCGCACTAAGTAGCCGCGCAGATAAGACATATAGCAACCACAACAAAACGGCCTCCTGCATTGCAGGAGGCCGTTTTGTTGTGATTAAGTAAGCGGGCAACTTATTGATACTGAATGTACAGTGGCTTAGGGGTCAGCTCGGTTAGTACTTCCTTGGGCGTCATGATGTGGTGCGGGGCGGGACGGCCATCGTACTCATAGAACAGCTTGAAGCCCGTGTATTGCACTGGCTCAGCCTCAATGTAGTCCCGGTACGAATCCTTTTTCAGCACGGGGTTGCCGTGGCCGTCCATATGCATCACTACCTGCACGCGCGGGTCGAGCTTAATCTTCTTGTAGTTGGTAATCATCTTCCGAGTAAAGCGGTGCACCGTCAGTACCTTAGGCGGTAGCTTGTTTTCGCTCACAATGCGAGCCAGGAAGTTGATGGTGAAGTTCACGTCCTTGGCGTCGAGGGTACCAATGCGCTGGTTAGGACGGATGCCCGGCATGGTGGCCAGCGAAAACTCGGGGTCAATGCCGAGATGGATGTCCGGCTGCTTCAGGTATTGCTCCAGCTTGGGTAGCTCAGCTTCCAGGGTGCTGTGACCGGGCTGCACATCCAGAAACAGGATGCAATTATGCTCACGGGCCCAGGAAATTACTTCTTCAATAGTGGCTTTAGAGTTCATCAGGCGCCATTTGCCGTCCTTGCCGGGCGTGCCCTGAGCCGTAATCGTCACGTTGTGGAGCGCCGCCTGCACCGGAATGCTGGGGTCAGCTGCCTGCCACTCCTTCAGGACCCCTGCAAACTTGCGGAACATCTGCTCCTTGGGCTCCCGGCCCAGAATACCCATACCCTTGGAGCGGATGTTGCCATAAAATGCCACAATGCGGTGACCTGGCAAAATAGCGCCCGGAAGCTGACCGTTTTTCCGGGCAATAGAATCCGCCTTGAGCGAGTCGCGCCGGGCCGCTTGGCGTTTCAGGGCCAGCGTGTCCACCACTACGGGCTTGGTAGTGTCGGCCAGCGCCGTGGGATTTTCCGCGTCGGTGCCAGAGCGGGAGCCGCAGCCGGGCAGCGTAGCGAGTGAGAAGACGAGGCCTAGCGTAGCTAGTGCGGGAACCGTCAGGCGGGTAATTGTCCGGAAATAAGACACGGAAGAGAATCGGGATTGGTGTCGGAAACGCAACGAAGGTAAAACGTTTCCGTGACTGAACAGAAGAAATATTTGCACCCTGACCCGGTTGAAATCAGATAGAAAGGAAATAATTCAACAGCATTTCCACCAGTATAAGCCGGCCTGTTCAGCTTCTGCTAGCTTGTTGCTAGGGGTTGCTGTAGGCACACTCCCATGGTGGCAGCCTAGTAAGCAACTATAATATATTATTCGGCTACCTCAAGCAGATGGAACCTACTCGTGGCACGCCATGCTGTTCTCTTAGTGCCCACATCTAGTAGAGAAATCCGGCAGCATTACGTATGATCAGCCAGCAATAGTAGCGCGCAATGCTCCCTTTAGCTGCGTTGATGGGTGCTGTACAAAGGCCAAACAACGGCCTCGCTATCAGTAGCAGCCCGCCTAAGGAGGTACGGGACAAGCACCTGCTGTATAGCTGGGGCGTAGCTGACAGGCCGCTTACTGGTACTGGATGTACAGGGGGGTGGGCGAAAGCGCACTAACTTCTTCTGGCGTCATCAAGCGCGACGTGCCCTTGCGGTCGTTGCGGTAAAAGATTTTGAAGCCGGCGTATTCTACCGGTTCGCGCTTAATGAACTTGCGGTAGGAGCTACGCTTGATGTGGGGAGTTCCCCAGCCATCCATGTGCATCACAATTTGCACGCGCGGGTCGAGCTTAATATTCTGGTAGTTGGTGACCATATCCTGCCGAAAGCGGTGCACAACCAACACCTTAGGCGGCAAGTGATTTTCGCTGACCAGGCGGGCCAGAAACTGCCGGGCGTAGTTGATATCCTGGGCGTCGAATTCTCCTACCTCCGTGCCCGGCCGCCGGCCCGATTTCATGGAAAACTCCGGGTCGATACCCAAGTGCACAAAGGGGAGCTGCAAGTAGGGCGCCAAGGGTGGTAGTTCGTGCTGTAAGTCGCTGAGGCCTACTTGTACATCCAAAAATACTAGGGCGTTATGCTCACGCCCCCAGTTGATTACGCGCCGAATAGTGGTGTCTGGAAGGGGAAGGCGGTACTTGCCATCGGCGCCGGAGTCGCGCTGTGCAATAACGGCGGTCATGTGCAGAGCTGGCCGAACGGGGATGGTATCTGCCTGCTGCCACGCTGCCGTTTGCTGTTGCAGGCGGCGGAGCATTTCCTCTTTGGGGTATTGACCCAAGATGCCCATGGCCTTGTGCAGCGGGTTGCCATAGAAGGCTACAATGCGGTTGTCGGGCAGGATGGCGCCCGGAAGCTGCCCCCCAGCCTGGGCTATTGAGTCGGCCCGCAGAGAGTCCTGTCGTAGGGTGGCCTGCGCACGACGGAGCATTTCAGCTGTACTGATGCGGACGGAGTGCGGGGTAGAGTCGCACCCCCCCAGACTTGCGGTAAGGAACAATAGGCTGACGGCAAGAGCCGCCCAGCGGGAGGAAAAAACAAGCGCAGCCACCAAATCGAAACGCATCAAAAGCCAAGCACACAACCTTACCGAAGCAACAGAGTTTTGTAATAACCACCAGAATGAGCTATTCGTTACATCTGTCCTCGCTCACCAAGATAAGGCGTAAAGCCAAAAACGCCACCCAAGCCGTGCTGGGTGGCGTTTTTGCTAGCTAGGTATAACGGGTTATTTCAAGTTAAAACTTATAGGCACGGTATAATAAACGGGTACGGGCTTGCCCCCTTGGCGGCCCGGCGTCCACTTGCCCGGCAGGGTGCGCAGGGCGGTTAGGGCCGCCTCGTTCATGGCGCTGGCTATGGCTTCCTGACCTTGGGGCACCGTAATGCCCTTCTGCAACTCAAAGGCCTGCATACTACCATCGGACCCTACAATAAACTTTATAAAAACCTTACCCTGCACTTTGGCCGCTATAGCGGCTGGTGGATACTTCACTGCCTCGCCCAAATCGTGCACTAGCTGTGTAACGCCTCCAGTATACTCGGGCATTTGCTCCACATAGAAATATACTGAGGGAGGTGGGGGCGGGGCCGGCATATCTACCACGGTTGGCGGCGGTGGGGGCGGCATATCCACCACGGTTGGTGGGGGTGGTGGCGGTAGCTCGGCTGCTTTTTCGCAGGCCAGCAGCCCGAGTAGGACCACGCTGAAGGGCAGTGCTACCCACTGCTTCCAGCGGCGCACGGGGGAATGGGAGGTAAGCATACGGATACGGGTAAGAGTGAAGGATTGAGTGAATAAATGGGTAAGCGGTAAATCGGGCTGGAACTGGCGCAGGGCTACCCGGGCTAGTAGAGTCGTGTAGGTTTCGGCGGTAGTGGGGGCCACCTGTTGCCGGATAGCAGCTTGATCGGCCAAAAACTCGTGGGTGATGGCTAAGTCACGCGAGAAGAGGTACACGAATGGGCAGGCCCACAAGAGGGCTTGTGCTACTTCCAGCAAGAGCCGGTCGTGGGAGTGGCCTTGTTGCACGTGGGCTACTTCGTGGGCTAGCATGGCCTGCGCCTCACTAGAATTTAGCGGGGTCGCTTCGTTCCAGAACACCCAGCGCCCGAAGGAACTAACCGGGCGCTGGCCCCCCGTATATACTAAGGTGTGGGTAGCGTGTTCCTGGCGGGGCCAATGGCGCGTGGTCAGCCAGAGTTGGAGCAGCTGCCCCCCTAGGCGCAGTAGGAGGCCCAGGGCTACCAGAGCATATATACTGGGGAGCCACACCCATAGGCTGGTTTGTAGTGCACCCCCCGAAGAGCCACCTACCGCCACTTGCACCGTAGGGAGTAGCCCGCCCGATAGCAGCTCCGTGTTCAGTGAAGCTAAATGCCAGCGTTCCAGTATCCTAGTCAGCGGCAGGCTAAGGGCGGAAAGCAAAGGTGGCGCGACCACGGAAAACCAGGGCGCTAGCAGCAGAAAGCGGCGGTTATAGTGGAAGCACCGTTCGTGCCGCAGCACCAAGTGGTAAAACAGCCAAGCCATGCCTAGCAGCAGGGTGCTGTATTTCAGCCAGCTAAGCAGGCTGGGTAGGCTCGTGGGAAGCAGTGGGAGGAAGCTGGCCATCGGTGGGTGAGGTAGGAGGTGGAGACTGGGCGTGGCGTAGTAGTTCGTCTAGTTGGGCGGCATCGAGGTTTTCTTCCTTGGCGAAGAAGGAAACCAACCGGCTAAAAGAGCCCCCGAAATAGCCCCCTAGTAGTTTGCGCAGGGAAAATCGACGGTATTCATCTTGGTCAACTAAGGCATAGTAGCGGTGAGTGCGCCCAAAGGCCTCATGCCCCACAAACCCCTTCTGTTCTAGAATGCGGATGATGGTGGACACTGTATTATAGGCCGGGGTAGGAGCCGGTAGCTCTGGTACCACATCCTTCACGAAGGAAGGACCAAGCCGCCAAAGCACTTGCATAACTTGTTCTTCGGCGCGCGTGAGTTCGGGGAAAGGCTGTTGCATAAGAGAGAAAGATTGCGTGATTGAATATATAACTAATAATTTAGTTATACAACTAACTTCTTAGAAGAAAACGAAAAAAGTGGTGTAGAAAGCAAAGTAGGTAGTGAGGCGGATTGCCAAAATGCGCTGACAAACAAGGTGTTGGTTTAGGATTAAAGCGGCGTTAGTAAGCGCTGGGAGGAATCTTTTGTCTGAATCGGTGTTAAGAAAATAAGAACCACCGCGTCTATAATTTCCTTTCAGTGACTATACTCAACACTACCCGTCGTTTGGCCCGCTTTGCTCCAGCTTGGCTGATAGGCCTTCTTTTAGTAACAACTGCTCCCGGTTGCAAAAGTGAATCGCCCCAGCCCGATGCTACCACGGACGAGACGCCGGCGCCTACTCCGGTACTGGTAGGGAGCACCTTGATTGGCGAGTACAGCACTACCACGCTGGCTGGTCGCGTTAGGGAAATCCCTCTGGTGGGCTCTTTGGCGCGGTATCCCATCAAGGTGTACCGGCTGACATATACCACGCACAATACGGATGGGCAGGCCATTACGGCCTCAGGGGCGCTACTAGTGCCAGTGGTGTCTACGGCATTACCCCTTATTAGCTATCAGCATGGCACCATCCGACCCAGTGACGAAGACCGCGCCCCTTCTTACTACAGCACTAGTAGCGAGATATGGTCGGCCGTATCCGTGCTGGCTTCTACCGGCTACATCGTATCGGCTCCCGACTACATTGGGTACGGGGCTTCCAAGGCGCTACCTCACCCGTACGAACACGCGGCTTCGTTAGCTTCGGCCTCGGCGGATATGCTGCGGGCCACGCGGGAGTTTTGTAAGCAACAGAACATTAGTGTAAACCAGAAGAACTTCCTGTTGGGGTACTCGGAGGGTGGCTACGCTACCATGGCCCTGCACAAGTACCTGGAGGAGAAGTACCCGGCGGAGTTGCCCGTAGCGGCCAGTGCCCCTGGGGCTGGCGCTTACAACAAGTCGGGCTTCGCTAAGTACGTTGTCAACTCTACTCAGCCCCTGAGCTTTCTGAGCACCTACGTGTGGGTTCTCGACACGTATAACCGGGTGTACAAACTGAACCGACCATTTTCGGCCTACTTCCAGGAGCCTTACGCTACTCAGTTGCAGGCTAACCCATTTGGCTCGGTTCCTAGCTTGCCGAGCCAGTTGTTTACGGCCAGCTTCCGCCAAAGCGTCGCTACTGATTCGGATGCGGCCCTTACGGCAAGCTTGCGCGACAACGACATTTACGATTGGAAGCCCAAGGCGCCACTGGCCCTGTTCCACGGTACCGCCGACGATTACGTGCCGTACTTCAACTCGCAGGACGCCTATAAGGCAATGCAGGCTCGCGGGGCCACTCAGGTGCAGCTAAAGCCAATTCAGGGCGGCAACCACTTTACTTCCGTGGCTACTTACACCTTGCAGGCTTTCGCATTTATTTCGCAGTACTAAGCTGCCAGATCATTCAGTACTTGTCCGTCAACAAAAAAGCGGTTTGCTACTATAGCGAACCGCTTTTTTGTTACAGTACATTCCGCAAAACTTTACCGTTGAGGCGCGGTAGAATGCGCGGCTATTGGACTTGCCGCCTGCCGAAGCCACGTGCCACTAACTGCCGCTAAGCCGCCTACCAATCCGGCTACTACCCCGCTTAGTGCCAGCAACAGCCAGGCATTGCCGCCCAAGGGCAAGAGCGTAGCCAGCCGGCCGGCTAGCCGAGCAGCCCCGTGGGTAGTGAGCCACAGAGCCGGTAGCCACCAGCTGAGGCCCGCCCCCAGCAACCCAGCAGCAAATGCCCGCCCACTAGATGGGCGCTGCCAAGCCGCCAACCCCAAGCACACAAGTACGAGGCTCCACCAGGGCATAATCAACTGCAAAAGCGCGCAGCCCACCAGCATTAAAAGGGTAAGTAAACCGAAGGACTTCATAGGGGCAATGAGGGTAGAAGCGAGAAGAAAAGTGTAGACGCCGTTAGAATGGGCGCGCAACGTTGGCGGGTGCTTCAGGTAATATTCTAGAGCTAAAGCAACCAGAATAATTCTGCTGTGATACTTGCGGCCACGTACTACAACGCGGGCTGACGGACGAAGTACTGCGGGGCATTCGGTAGAAGAAGTAAAATCAGTGTATTCTACCTAAGCTATAAGGTAATCTGCTAGTGGTAATTACTTCGAGGAGGCTTCTAGTCGCCAGGCGGCCCGTAGGCGCGGGTGGTTTTCATCGGCAGCGCGTAGGAATACCAGTTCATCTAGCTGCCCCTGGCGCCAGGGCTCAATCATGTCGTCGTAGTAGGTAGAGGCGGGGTTGCCGCTTTGTCCACCGGGAAAAATCCCGTAGGCCCTCACCTGAGGACCCAATGCTACCACCATGCGCCAAGAAGGGCCATTGCGCGGACCAGTGGCATTCACCGAGCCTGGGCTACCCCCGCAGTTTATATCCATCCGGCCAAATCCCGCCAGGTTGGCAAGGTGAGTAATGTCGGTGCTTTTCTGATTGGCCCAGCGCCACTCTGGCCCCAGAGGGCCAAACTTGCGAGTCAATGAATCGACGGTGAAGTGCAGCGACGCCGTTAGTAGGTCGTGCACGTTCTCGCGCGGCGAGGTGGTGCGGTCGTCTACCCAGGGGGAGGTAGCCGATTCTTTCAGTAGCAGCTGATTGGTACGGGCGCTGGAAGGATAGCGCATTTCGAGGCCCGTAGCGGCGCCAAAGTCATCTTCCCAGAGGCGGCGCACCAGGGTTGTGTACCAAAGCTCGAAAATGGAAGCCGCTACTGCCTCGGTGGTATAGTGGTAGTCCCACTGCCGGAGAACTTGCACGGCGGCACCCTCGGGGCTACTTGGCAACGGGGGCCTGGGTTGCTGAGTGGCGCCAGCATTTTCCGTCACGAGTTGTAGCATCCAGGGCAGCATCAGGCGGGCGTTTACGCCTAAATTATCGTTTTGGAGCTGGCGCAAGCTGTCGGGCGTAGCGTGCTGCATCTGAGCAAGGCGCTCATTAATGCGGTGCGCACGGTCGGAGGGGTTATAGTCCCAGCCTAAGTAGTACGGATAGTCGAACCCGGCCGAGGGCTGATTAGCCGACGATACGAAGCCGCGGGCTGGGTTGCGCACATTAGGGTTGTGTGCCATCGGAATCCAGCCCTGCCAGTCGTGCCGGGCATCGGTCCCGTCCAAGATAAACTTGCCCTGGTCGGCCCACTTCAGCGGGAAGCTACCGTTGGGCTGAATGGCAATAGTGTTCTGGTTGTCGGCGAAGATGAAGTTCTGAGCGGGCGAAGCGTACGTGCTCAGCGCCGTCTGGTAGTCCTCGTAGTTGCGGGCCCGGTCGAGGCGGTAGAAGGCTAGCACTTCGTTGCCGCCATCGTGAGCAGTCCAGCGCAGAGCGTGCCTGGTGGGCGTCTGCTTGTCGAATACCGTCTCATCGTGGTCGTACACGATGGGGCCGTGGTGGGTATACAGCACCGTATCGAGGCGGTCGGGCTGCCCGCGCACCACAATGCGCTCCACCACCCGGCGTATTGGTTTCCAGCGTCCATCGTGCCAGTACTCGCGCATGCTGGCATCCCGAAACTTGAGCTGGTACCAATCGAGCACGTCGCCGCCCACATTGGTTACTCCCCACGCCACTTGCTCATTAAATCCGATGATAATGGCAGGAGCACCCGGAATCGTCACTCCGTACACGTTCAGGCCCGGCGCGTGCAACTGCATCTGGTACCATATGCTAGGAAGGTTAAGCTGCAAGTGCGGGTCGTTGGCTAGAATAGGAAGTCCCGAAGCAGACCGCGCCCCCGCCACCGCAAAGTTGTTGGAGCCCAGTTCGGCATCGGGCTCCCGGCTAGGCACCTTGTTCGAGGGGTTTGCGGACAGCAATGGCGGTACGGCCGGTACGGGTACCGGCGTAAACGTGCGGGGTGTGCCGGTTGGCACTATGGCGTCGGTGCGGTTGGGATAATCGGGAAAGAGGTCCTGCACCACCGCTGGGCCATACTTACCCAAGATGTTACTCAGGCGCAAGTCGTCGGAGCGGCCGCTCAGCGTCCAGGCCATCAGTTTCAGCAGCAGGGCACTTTTAAGGGGTTGCCAGGGCTCTGGGGCGTAATCCAGCAGCTTGTACTCGAAGGGATAATCCTTTGGGGAGAGGCTGCTGATGTAAGCATTCACGCCCTCCGCATACGACTCCAACACGAGGCGCGTAGTGGGGTCCTGCATCATTTCGCGCTCCGACCGGGCCGCGCCGTAGGGCAGGCCCATGCGCCGCTGAAACCGGTCGTACTCCAATGCTTTGGGACCTACCACCTCCGAAATGCGGCCTGCTGCTACCCGCGTAGTAAACTCCATCTGCCAAAGACGGTCGCGGGCCGTGAGGTAGCCCTGGGCGTAGTACAAGTCGTGCTCGTTCTGGGCAAAAACGTGGGGTACGTGTCTGTCATCAAAGCGCACGCGCACGGGCTGGTGCAAACCAGGTAACGTTAGCGTCTGCTGGTCGGGAAAATCGGCGGCTGTCTCGCCATTCTGCCAGAAGCCGCGGTAGGGACTCAGTAACTTGCCAATGGGCGGAATATCGCCTTGTTTGGTATTGAGCACCCACGTAAGCACGAGTGTAATAAGTAGGGCGAGGCTCGCCTTCAGAATACGAAGCATAAACGACCAGTGAGCAGGAGGCAGGAAGGTAGCAAATGCTTCGTATTCTACATCAGCGGCTTGCTAGCTTACGCTATTGCCCGGGAGCCGCGACGGTAGCTCTTAGCGGTAAGCACACTCGGAAACCAAATCTGGAAGGCACTATGTCAAGTCATCAACAGAAAGCACCCAACGCAGAAAAGGCACCCTCTGGTAAGAGGGTGCCTTTTCTATATACTAAGTAGTGTTGGGTAGGCCTGCTAATCAGAGGTTTTCACCCTGGCGTACTAACCCGGTTATGCCCGCGCGGGCCAACCGTTGGCGCACAACATCGGCCTCCGCTTGCGTGGCAAAACGGCCTACTACCACTCGGTTGAGGGGCTTGCCTGCGGGCGTACTGGCGGCCACGGTAGAAGCAATGAGCTGAGGCTCTAGGTTTTGAATCTTGGTAAGCAAGGCCTGGGCGTTGCGCACGTCGCCGAAGGTGCCCGCTTGAATAACATACGTGGCGGTGGGCTCCGGCATCAGCGCTACGTCCGCAGCCTCCGTGTCACCGGCCTGAATATTAGTGTGTAAGCCAGCCTCCGTAACGGCGGTAGTGTCGCTGAGCAAGGCGGCCAAGTCCTGAGGTGCATCCGTGGGGCCAAGCTCCGTATCATCGGGAACCACTTCGGCTACTACCGATACGGCACCGTGGGTAACAATGCCCAACGGACGAGCCGCAATTTCTGATAAGTCGAGGATGCGCTGGTGGCGGAAAGGACCCCGGTCGGTTACGCGTACTACCACGGCTTTGCCGCTTTCGGGGTTGGTTACGCGTAGCTTAGTGCCGAAAGGAAGAGTCTTATGAGCGCAGGTGTACTGGTGCCGATCAAACCGCTCGCCATTGCTGGTGCGGTGACCTTGGTGCTCCTTTCCGTACCAGGAGGCGCGGCCGCGGAGTACGGCAGTTTTCTTGGCCGAGGCGGCCGGGGCTTTTTCATCATCACTGAACCAGACGCGGGCCTGCACTGGAAAGGCCGTGAGCATTGTCAGGTACATGGCCATCAGCAAGCCCGAGACATGCAGTCGTGTAATCAACTTCATTCATTCTCTTGGTTGGTGGGTCTGACAAATCTAGCAGCACCCACTAAACCCGCTCGCAAATCCCAACGTAGTTAGCTAAGTAAATGAGCAAGTAATTTACCTTTTTCAAGAAAACTTGCATTTAAATAATCAGATACAACGGCACGAAATGATTGTTTGTGTTTCGTTAAGTCGTGTTTTGTACTCTAATTAGATAGTAAGCTGAACCCTGACGAAATAAGACTATGCGCCGCTCAAAAAATTTTGGCTTTGACGCGGGAAACCAGCCTTGGGGTAGGTTGCAAAAGTCTCGGAAATTTCATAAGGGATAGAGGGTAAGCCTCCACCAAAGGAAAGACCAAACACCCGCTTACCCGTCTATAGCACCCCGAGCGGTTTTGCCGTACCTTCGGGTATGGATTTTGGCCGCCTTTCCGACCTTCGCTACGTTAACTTTCGCCTACCCCCCGACCATCCCGAAACGGCTGGTGTGCTTGCCCGGGCCTTGCCTGCCCAGCCGGCTCCACCGCGCGTGTACGTGGGCTGCCCCATCTGGACCAACAAAGCGTGGCTAGGCAGCTACTTCCCGGCGGGCATCAAAGACGCCGACTACTTGCACCACTACGCCCGCCAATTCAATAGTATTGAGCTGAATACAACTCACTACCGTATTCCCGATGCTACTACCGTGCGCAAGTGGCGTGATGCCGTGCCTGCCGCGTTTCGGTTTTGCCCGAAGTTTCCGCAGATCATCAGCCACGACCGGGCCTTGTACAACGCCGATGATCTAACTACTTCTTTCTGCCGGGCTATTGAGGGCTTGGGCCAGAACCTGGGCCATGCCTTCTTGCAGCTGCCGCCCACGTTTGGGCCCGAGCACTTGCCGCGCCTGGAGCGCTACCTTCTCGATTTTCCCGATTACGTACCTCTGGCCGTAGAGCTACGCCACCCCGGCTGGTTTTCCGACCATGAGTTGTTGGCGGCTGTTTCGGCAATGCTAGAGGCACTGGGCAAAACACTGGTAGTGAGTGATGTGGCTGGCCGCCGCGACGTGCTTCATATGCGCCTGACCAGCCCCGTCGCCTTCATTCGGCTGAACGGCCACGGCCTAGTAGCCTCCGACTTCCAGCGTGCCGACGACTGGGCGAATCGCCTGGCGAGCTGGCTGGAAGCAGGCTTGCACACGGCCTATGTATTCATCCATCAGAAAGACATCATGCACTCGCCGGTATGGGCCCAGCACTTCCTGGGCCGATTGCACGCCCTGACGGGTATGGGGGTGCAGCCCCCGCGTATAATTCCGCAACCCGTGCAAGGAAGCTTATTCTAACAACGAGGGCGCCGCAAGCTGCGGCGCCCTCGTTGTTACTTAATGTACTAGACTGAGTTTGACACCTACTTCAAAGTTTGGATCAATAACGCGGCCCTGCCTGTAGTGTCCGTTCCGATAACGGAACGCGTAGTCGTTTTGGATGCCTCCGCCAGCGTATGCGTCAAACAAACCATGCCGACCGATGCGGCGCTGCATGCCCCATACCACATTAAGTGTTGAGTAGCCATAACGGTAGTGCGCCCCATCCGCATTAGCATTGGCATAAAAGGTAGCCGTTGTCATAGCCGACAGATAATTGCCCGTAAAGGGTCCAGTAGCCCTACCTTTTTGCCGGCGTTTCTCTTGGTTGTAATAGTATCGAGCCCCTATATCAGCTCCGCACTCGCGCACTAACGGTAGGGTTGAATCATAGTATTTACCCTCAATCACCTCCAGTCCCGCATAAGCGTTTCCCGACACGGACCAGGCCGATGTGATATGATGTTCAACGCCAAGTACAATAGGGGCTGTCAGCGTATTAGTTCTAAATCTAAAACCACGGGTAAGACCAGTACCTAATTTTACCATCGTGTTGCGAGGCGTACCAACCGCAGTAGATGCAGGGGATGGGGGATCCGCTGGAGTAGCTGCTGGTGAATTGGTTTGGGCCAGCAGAGTAGCCGGACTACAGCAGATCAGCGCTAGTGCTGTCCTTAGATAGGTAGTGCGCATAAAGTATTGGTAAGTATGGAAATGAAGATTACTCAGTGCTAGCTTATTGCCTGCAAGGTAGCCTTAGAGTACATCCCGTACAATCAGTAATTCAGCATGAAAAGTATAGGCCGCGTTCAGTGGTATGGCTCAGGTGTAATGTATCTAGTGCGTAATTGATATATGTCGAATAGCACTTTGCCAGTTGCCAATTATTGGTGACCTGCCATACGGTAGAAGAAGCACTAAGCATAGGGCTTCTCCGAAGCGAAAGGAACTACAAATAAGTAGAAAAGGCTGTATACGAATGGATAGAGCTGCAAGCAGCCACGCAGTGCCCCACAGATATAGCATACCTACCTGCTTGTGACTGGGCTATAGGATACCTCTGCTCCCAAGCCAATCCGCTGCAAAAACTTATCAGTAGGGCGGCTGTGGCATGACCCACTCAGGGCAAAACCCCGTATCTTGAGCCTGGGCCATACCCGGCTCTCTGCCCTCATGAAAGCACCCCTACTTACTTTGCTGCTGGCGCCAATTGTGCTCCTCAGCAGCCCTGGTACTGCCGTTGCCCAGTCAGCTGCTACCACCCCGGACATACACTGCTCTCTATTGCCACTAGATCCGGAAGCACGAACTGCGCACGTACCGCTAGTACTAGAAGGCGAAGTGCTAAGCAGCAAGGGAATGCGTACCAGCGCCGGCCGCATCTACACCACGCACCGAGTGCGCGTGTACAAGCTACTAAAAGGCACGGCCCCCGCCGAGATTACCCTGATGACAGAGGGCGGCACAGTAGGGCTTGAGCGTCAGGAAATCACCAACACGCTCCGCTTGACGGTGGGTGAGCAAGGAGTGTTTTTCTTGGAACCCGCTACGTTTCCCGGCACCGGCGCCGCAGGCGCTTGGTCTGTGTACGCTAGTCAGCAAGGCTTTGTACGCTACGAATTGCACACGGCCACGGCAATAGAGCCTTATCATATTTACACTGGGTTGGGTACAAGCCTGTACCGGCAGCTAGGCAACGCCCGGCCGCGCGAGGTGCAGCCCAACGTGACGCTAACAACCGCCCTGCGTCGGCAGACCGAGCCAATTGCGGCTAAGGTAGCAGCTCCCGTTGTGACAAGTCTAGCACCGCTTAGCCTCACGGCCGGAACCGGGGCGGTGCTTACCATTCGCGGTACCGGATTCGGAGCCACTCGGGGTACCGGGTTTGTGGAGTTTCGGAATGCAGACGTCAACAACTCCTTCACGAAAGCAGCCGACAGGGACTATGTAAGCTGGTCAGATACGGAAATCCGCGTGACGGTGCCTTCCATTAGCGCCTCTGGCAATACGGCTGGCACCGGTCCGGTGCGGATTACGAGCACCGACCAGCTTACCACCCAAAGCGTAAGTTCCGTAACGGTAGTATTTGCCGCCAGCAACGTGCAGGATGAGGCTACCAGCCAGCGGGTTATTCCGGGCCACCTCAACCAGAATGGCACCGGCGGTTATACATTCCGCTTCGATCCTACCTTTGACAGCAACACCAGCGCCACAACGGCTTGGCGGCGGGCCTTGGCTAACTGGCGCTGCCAAACGGGCATCAACTGGGTGGTAGGCACTACGCGCACTAAAAGCGGCGTGGCCGATGACGGCGAAAACGCGGTGGGCTTCGATAGTGGTACGACGCTGCCCGCCAACGTGCTGGGCCGCACTACCAGCTACTACCGGGGGTGTTACCAAGCCGATGGCAGCGTAAGCTTCTACGTGCAGGAAATCGATACGGAGTTTGATGATGCTACCAACTGGCAGTTTGGGCCGGGTACGCCTAACTCTAATCAGATCGACTTCGAGTCAGTAGCCTTGCACGAGTTAGGGCACGCCCAGCAGTTGTCGCACCTGATCTTGCCTTCTGCCGTGATGCACTACGCCATTGCCCGCGGGCAAGTGAGCCGCACCCTGGCAGCCCCTAGCGACATTGCTGGCGGCCGCTACGTGCTACGTCGCCGGGGCTTTTTGGCAGATGAATGCGGTGTAACACCTATGCTGCCCGCACCACTTACTTCTCAATTTGCCCGCTATGAAGAAGGTGCGGGAGTAGTCGTGCAGTGGAGCACGCAAAATGAGTGCTTCGTGACAGAATTTGTGGTAGAGCGGGCCCCTTCCGATACCACCCGGGCCTGGCAAGCCGTGGCGACGGTGCGCGCCGGCGCGGGCCCGGTTTACCGCTACACCGACCCCCAGCCGCTGAGTGGTATGAGCTACTACCGCGTTCGGGTGCGCCGGCCCGATACTTCCCTGGATACCCCAACCCCAACCGCCGTAACGGATGATGCCACCATTGCTAGTGGCGTGCAGTTCTATCCTAACCCGCTGACAAACGCCGACTTGCTCCGGCTACAGTACGTAGGTGGGGGGCTGCCGGGCACCCTCACCCTACGTTTCTACGATGCCGTGGGGCGCTACTTGCGCGGCACGGTGATTCGGTACCAGCCCGGCCTCAATACGCTTGCCGTAGAGCCTCCGTACTTGAGCCCAGGCTGGTACATCATCCGGTGGAGCGATTCAGAAGGCCCTTCGGGCACTTCCCGCCTAGTAAAGATAGACTAGCCCGAAGCCCCATAACGGCGAGCTTCCTAGGTTAGCGCGCCAAGAGCATGGCCCCGTAGGAGTAACCGCCACCAAAGACGGTAATAACTATCTGGTTGCCGGGTTTGAGCAAGGCCCACGTATCGGCTAGCGCAATGGCGGCGCCGGCGCAGCCGGTATTGCCTAAGTCCTGGATGTTTGATACGGCCCGGTCTTCGGGCAAGCCTAGCTGCTGTAGCACATTCTTGGTAATGCGCAGGTTGGCTTGATGGGGGATGAGGTAAGTTACATCCTCCACGCTCAAGTTATTGCGCTCCAAAACCTGCTGCGTTACGCGGGCCATATACTGGCAGGCGTTGATAAACACGTCCTTGCCGAAGGGCATCACAATACCTTTCTCCACGGGCTTGAGTGTTACGGCTACGTCGGCCTTGCCCACATTGGCAACTCCGCCGGTCAGCACCGTACGCACATCCAGGTCGTTTTCAGACAAGCGCTCAGGAGTGAGCAACAAAGCCGCTGCACCGTCGCCCCACAGGTGGCCAGCCATGGTGTCTTGCTCGTTGTTATAGGCTGTATTATGCTCGCTCACTACAACCAAGGCCCGCCGCGCCTTACCCATGGCAAAATAGCCCTCCACAATTTCAATGGCATTGAGCAGTGAGGAGCACGCCGAAGAAATGCTGACTACCGGAATTTCTCCTACGTTGAGCTCCCGCTGCACGGCATGAGCCAGGGTATAAATAGTATCGTGAGGGGTATATGTGGCCCCCACAATGAGGTCCACCTCAGCAGCGGGGAAAGCGGGGGCAGCGGCTAACACGCGGCGTGTGGCCTCCAAGGCCATCGTATTGGTATTTTCGCCGGGGGCTGCCTTTCGGCGAGTTTGTATGCCGGTGCGCTCCGTAATCCACTCGTGTGAGAGGCCATTGAGACGCGTAAAGTGCTCGTTGGTAATGATTTCGGCGGGCAGGTAGGCCGCCACCTGATGAATGTACACGAGGAAAGGAAGAGTGAGAGACAAGGCAGAAATACGGGACCAAGGTACGGTTATTGGCGGTAGTGGCCGCCAGCTTTTCTGCAGATAGCCCGTACTTTGCACGTAAGACGTTCGTTCAACGGACCCAGGCAGGCCAGGTTGGGCTGCTCATCTTATAATATTATGATGTTTTCACATTTCCTTCGGCGGTCATTTCTGGGTGCTACCTTGGGCCTGGGTTGTGGGCTAGTAGCTGCTCCGGCAGCGCAGGCCCAGAAATATCGTACGGCCGCTGGCCTGCGGGTAGGTGGGGGGCAGTACGGCATCACCGTGCAGCAAAAGATTCTCGACAAAACTACCCTCGAAGGGCTAGGGCTTGTTTCCTCGCGGGAGGTAAGTGCTACTCTGCTGGCCGAGCGACACTTCGGTATTTTAGGCCCTAGTCTCAACTACTACTTCGGAGCTGGTGGCCACGTCGGCAACCACAAGGACAATGGGGCCTTTGGTGGAATTGATGCGCTAGCCGGTATCGAATACAAGGTAGCCCTTACCCCCTTCGTCTTATCGGTTGACTTTAAGCCTACCGTAGAGTTTGGCGCGGAGGACTGGACGCGCTTCCCCACAGCCGTTTCCGTGCGCTACATCCTAGTGAAGGAGAAAAACACGGGCATCTTCAACGGGATGTTTGGCGGCGACAAAGACAAGGACAAAAAGAAAAAGAGCAAGTCGAAATCCAAGAGTAAATCGGGCGGCGGCCTGTTTGATTTCTAGCCTTAGTTTCAGGCGCTACGCCAACAGCACTCGTCAGCACCCAACAAGAAGGGCCCCGACCACATCTGGTCGGGGCCCTTCTTGTTGGGTGCCGTGGTCAATTACTGGCGATGGACGCGGCCGCTACCAACTGTAGAGGTACTGATTTTGGGGTTGCCGCTTACGTACACATCGCCTGAGCCCACAATGCTGGCGCTTAGGTTCTGCGTGGCCTGAACCCGGCAGTCGCCCGAGCCGCTAATGCTCACTCGGCAATCGGTGGTGTGTAGCTTAGTAGCTCTCACCTCGCCCGAGCCGCTGATGCTAATATCGTGGCGAGGGGCATTACCGGCAGCCTGTACCGAGCCCGACCCGGCTAGTGACGTGCTGATTTTATCGGCCGTAACGCTGGCCAACTCAAGGTCGCCCGAGCCACTCACCGACAACGACAGATTATCGGTCTTTAGGGCATCAGCAGCGCGCATATTTCCCGAGCCGCTCACGGATAAGGATTTGATAACGGGCGTAGTAACGTACACCGTAACAGGGCCTTTGAAGCGGTAAGACGAGGTGAAATTTGATTCACGTTTGGGTCCCACACGCAGTTGGCCACCGCTAACAACAGTTTCAAAGTGAGCTAGGTCGGCAGGGTCGGCTTCTACCTCCACTTTCTGGGGGCTACCCTGGCGCAGGATGACGTTGGCTGAGCCCGCTAGCCCAACGGAAGTGAAGTTTTCTACCGGGCGAGTTTCGCGCGGTGCCACCACCCGGAAAGCCGATAGCACAAGCAGGAAAAGGAGCAGAGCAGGGAGGAAGGAGCGCATAGTTTTCATCGGATTTCTAGCGAGTTAAGAGGTAGATCTACCCACTAGATGGGTGGAAAGAACCAACCGTTGCCCACGCCGGAAAAAGAATTTTGCTTGCTTTATATAGCGTAGAAACTGGCGCGTTGAGAATCGGGGGCTGCTTCGTGGTAGGCCTATATACAGCCTGGATTTCGAGAAGAGAGGCGCGGTAGAAAAAGCACCGCCTTCCCACAAATAGTAGGAAGGCGGTGCAACACAATGGAGCCTGAAAGAGGTATTACCAGATTTTCACCCGGGCCGAATCAGGGAGGTAGAGTTTCTGGCCGGGTTGCACGTTGAATGCTTCGTAGAAGGCAGGTACGTCGGCAAAGGGGCCGTTCACGCGATACTGGGCCGGGGAGTGTACATCTGTGAGGATGCGTTGAGCCAGCACTTCGTCGCGCTGATGGTTTTGCCAGCCTAGCGCATAGCCCAGGAAGTAGCGCTGGGTAGGCGTGAGGCCCCCAATCTTCTCGCCTTTCTTGTACTGGTCCGTTTTCTTGAAGGCATCGAAGGCAATGACGATACCACCCAAATCGGCAATGTTCTCACCGGCAGTGGCTTTACCGTTGATGTGTAAGGAGTCGAGCACCGTGTAGCCGTTGAACTGGCGCACAATGCCGTTCACGCGCTGCTGGAAAGCTGCCCGGTCTTTTTTGCTCCACCAGTTGCGTAGGTTGCCTTTCTCATCAAACTGGCTGCCCTCGTCGTCAAAGCCATGCGTAAGCTCGTGGCCGATGGTGCTAGCGCCCGCGTAGCCGTAAATGATGGCATCATCGGCGTCTTTGTCGGCCAGGCCAGGAATGGAGAAGATGGCCGCCGGCAGCACAATCTCATTGTTGCTGGGGTTGTAGTAGGCATTGTAGGTCTGGGGCGTCATTTCCCACTCCGTGCGGTCCACGGGTTTGCCCAGCTTGTTGGCGTTGTAGCGGTACTGCCACTCATTGGCTCGCATGACGTTGGCGAGGTAAGAGTCGCGGCTGATTTTGAGCGAAGAATAGTCGCGCCACTTGTCGGGGTAGCCCACCTTGGGTGCAATTTTAGTCAGCTTCACCAAGGCCTTCTGCTTGGTAGAGTCGCTCATCCAATCCAGGGCCTGAATATGCTCGCGGAAGGTGGCCACCACATTCTCGGTTAGCTGAGCGTAGCGCTCCTTGGTTTCGGGCGTGAAGTACTCCTTCACAAACAGCTGACCCAGAATTTCGCCCATGCCAGCTTCCTCCTCGTCTAGCACGCGCTTCCAGCGGGGGCGCTGCTCTTTTTGCCCCTGCAAGATGGTGCCGTAAAAACGGAAGTTTTCCGTGTCGATGGGACGGCTGAGCTGGCTGGCGAAAGTATGCACCAGATGCCACTGCAAATAGGCCTGCCACTGGTCGAGGGGGGTAGTCTTCAGCAGCTGACCAGCTTTCTGATAGAACTCAGGCTGGCCCACTATCACCGTGTCTACCTTGGGTAGCTCCATCTGCCTCAGCCACGATTTCCAGTCGATGCCGGGCGTGATCTGGCCCAGATCGGCCACGGCGCGCTTGTTGTAGTTGGCGTAGGGGTCGCGCAGGGCTTCCAGCTTGCGCGAAGAGGCCGCTAGCGCCGTTTCCAGCTGCATAACTTGGGCGCTATGGCGCTGTGCCGTTACGGAATCTTGGCCGAGTAGCTGCAACATGCGGGCTACGTGGCGCACATACTCCTTGCGAATGGTAGCGGTGCGGGTATCCTTATTGAAGTAGTAGTCGCGGTTGGGAAGGCCCAGGCCTGCTTGATACAGGTGCATGGCCATCTTTTCGCTGTTTTTAGCATCTTGGCGTACGTAGCCGCCGATAAGCGAATTCACGCCCAGTACTTTGTGGCGGGCTATTACGGCTTGCACATCGGCCACCGACTTGATGGCTGCAATGCGGTCTAGCTCCGGCTTTAGGGGAGCAATGCCTTGCTTGTCAATGGTCACCGAATCAAGGCCCGACGCCCAGAAGTCCCCGATTTTTTGCTGGTTTTCGCCTTCCTTGGCGTTGGCCTTGGCTGCTTCTTGGTTTAGCGCCCGGAGGCGGGCGTATACCTCATTTTGTACTTCCTTACCAATTCCCCAGGAGCTTTCGGAAGCCGGAATGGGGTGCGCTTTCAGCCACGTGCCGTTGGCATACGTGAAAAAGTCGTCGCCGGGGCGCACGGTGGTGTCGAGGTTGGCTTGGAGCAGATCGGGCGTGGTAGTACCCGACTTACCGCCGGGCTGGCAACTAGTAGCCAACAAGCCTAACAAGGGAGCTGCTACCAGCCAAGGCCGTAAGGAAGAGGACAAATGCATGAGCAAAGGAAACGAACAGTGAGTATGCGGGCGAATGTAGCGCGAACCGGCCGGTTCACGTAGCGCAAAGACAGCTATTCTCTGCTTGCCGTTGCCTGCGTATGACCTTGCCCCATCTTCTCCAGCTCAACTTTGCGCTGGCCGCCTACCTCACCGGCCTAATCTGGACCGTGCAACTAGTACACTACCCCAGCTTTGCCCAGGTAGCACCCGAGAAATTTGTGGTATTTCATCGGCAGCATTCTACTCGTATGGGCTGGATAGTAATGGTGCCTATGGTACTGGAACTGGGTTTGGCGGCGTGGCTAGCTTGGGCAGGCCAAGCATTGGGAGACGCCGTGTGGTGGAGCTTGGCGCTGGTACTACTGATTTGGGCAGCCACCTTTTTCATCAGCGTCCCGTTTCATAATCGCCTAGCGCAGGGCTACAATTACATAGCCATCGACGGGCTCGTACGCACCAACTGGATTAGGACTCTGGCCTGGACGGTGCGCCTGTTCTTGCTGGGTACTTTGCTGTGGTAATAGGCCGTGGCCTGGGCTGGCCCGTATGTATCCTTCGATTCGCGCAAGGCAAAATGCTACCTTGCTTTCCTACTTTACTTGATTACGCTTTCTGCTTCACCCGCTCCTTTCCTTATGATTCCGCCCGCCGATGCCTTCTTGCCTGAGCTTCAGTTCCAAACCAGCCGGAGCAGCGGCCCAGGTGGCCAAAACGTCAATAAAGTTGAATCGCGCGTGGAACTGCGCTTCCGGGTGGCTGACTCCCAAGTGCTGACCGATGAGCAAAAGCAGACGCTGGTACAAAAGCTGGCTTCTCGCCTTACTACCGATGGGGAACTGCTGATTGCTGCCCAGGAAGACCGGAGCCAGCTGCGCAACAAAGAAACGGCCATCCGTAAGTTTCACGAAACCCTGCAAAAGGCCTTGTACAAGCCCAAAGCGCGCAAAGCCACCAAGCCTAGCCAAGGAGCCGTCCGCCAGCGGTTAGAATCCAAGAAAAAGCACGGCGACAAAAAGGCAAACCGCGGCCGAGTCGATTTCTAGGTGGGCAGGAAGTAGTCAATAGCGCACGGCTGTGCTGCCTATCTAGCACGCGTGGTAATGTGGTGGCTAACGCCAGAACTTGGCTGGTGCAAGGGCGCCGGTTTCTTTGCCCCGCTAGCCTTTGCGAAGACCCGCCCGCAGCCAGTCCTCAGCCTGTAGTTGGTCCTCAAAAATGCCTACTTCAAAGCGACCATTAATGCGTGTTCGCAGAGCATCGGCAGACTCCACGGAAAATGCGCCGGGATTGTCTAGATGAGCCCAGTAGCGCAGGCCAGTGCTGAGTGCGTGCGGAATCCACTGTTGCTCCAGAAATTCCAGGGAAGCATCCCAGCGGCCTACCAAGCGGCGGTTGTCATTGAGCACGGCACGGCACCCTTGCTTCTGCATCTGATCGAGGTAGGCCAATGCCCCTTGCAGAACGCTATTGCCGGTGGGGTAGCCAATCCAATCGGCGTGAATCCAGGGCCCTTCCGGACGGTAAGAAATGGACAAATAGGTTTTACCTAATGAGGACTGTAGTTCTTCCAGAAGCATCCGTATGATGTAGCCTGATATGTGCGGCGGAAAATACGCTTAGGCTAGTAGACGGTAACTAGCTCCCTATGGTTTTAGTTCAGGTCAAGACCGAACAGCACTCCCACCCAGGGGTGGTTTTGGTAGACCCAATAGCGCCCATCGGGGCCTAGCAAATGGTCTACTCCCACGGCCAACCCCAGGTTCAGCAGGCGGGCATCGTAAATAATGGCCGCGCCACCGTGTAGGGTAAAGCCTTCATAGTCAGTAACTGCCCGTTGCTGGGTAAGGTCGGCGGTGATGACGGACGAGCCAAGGCCCCCGAAAAGCCCGTAGCCAAACCCGTTGCTGCGGATAAAGGGGCGCGGCTGAAACGGTGAAAGCCGCCGGTTGCTAAAGCGGTAAAAATCGAGGCGGCGGCCCACGTACAAGGCCACGTTGAAATTCGTGTTGAGCTGCACCGGCAAGCCTCCCCGGGGCGGCAGCGCCTTGAAGGGAATGGAAAAGATATCGAGGTCGAAGCTGCGGTGTAGCAGCGTGACGGACTCCCGGGGAAGCAGCTCGTAGAGAGTAGTAGGTGGAATGGCCGCCGAAGTAGCAGGCGGGGTGAAAGCCAGCGTATCGCCGTGCTGCTGTACGTAGTAGCGTCGGTGGGGGGCGCGTAGTTGCTGCAAGAGCGTATCATTGCTGGCCGTAAGCACGCGGTAGTACCCGTCATTGAGCTGGTTGAGCCGGGCGAACCGGGCGCAACTAGTACTGCCTACGGTAGCTGCCAGCAGCATCAACAGTCGGTACACAAATAGGCCGCGTTTCATAGCGTAGGGATACGAGTTCAGCGCACAACAAGAAATTCCCTGGTCTGCTTAGAGCAACGTGCCGCGTAGGAACACCAGCGCCACCGAGAAGTAGATAATCAGCCCCGTAACGTCCACTAAGGTAGCCACAAAAGGAGCCGAAGAGGTAGCAGGGTCTAGGCCTAGGCGCTTCAGGATGAGGGGTAGCATAGACCCCGCCAGGGAGCCCCAGAGCACAATGCCCAGCAAGGCAAAGGCTACCGTAAGACCAATTAGAACCCAGTGCTCCCCGTAGATAGGCGTTATCAGTTGCCAGACCGCAATGCGCGCAAACCCTACAACACCCAGAATAATGCCCAGCATGAGGCCCGATAGTATTTCGCGCCGCATTACCAACCACCACTCGCTCAACGCAAACTCACCCAAGCTCATGGCCCGGATGATGAGAGAAGTAGCCTGCGAGCCAGAGTTGCCACCCGAGCTGATGATGAGCGGAATGAACTGCACCAGGATAATGGCCTTCTGCAACTCGCCTTCGAAGAACTGCATGGCCGAGGCCGTCAGCAGCTCACCCAGGAACAGGATGACCAGCCAGCCCGCTCGCTTCTGCACCATGCGTTGGAGAGGAATGGTGAGGTAGGGCTCATCCAAGGCCTCCGAGCCACCTAGTTTTTGGATGTCCTCAGTATCTTCCTCTTCCCTAATGTCGAGAATGTCGTCGATGGTGACGATGCCGAACAGCACCCCTTCACTATTCACCACGGGTAGGGCCACTCGGTCGTTGCGGCGGAACACCTCAATGGCTTCCTCCTGATCCTGCATGGTGTTGAGTTTCACGGAGCGGTGGTCCATCAGGTCGCTCACGCGCTTCTGCGGATCGGCCAGCAGCACCTCCCGGATGCTAATGTCGTCAATCAGCACGCCTCGCTCGTCGGTCACGTACAGCACGCTGAGGGTTTCCGACTGCCCGCCGTGACGACGGATGTAGTCGAGCACCTGTTGCACCGTCCAGTTCTCGCGAATAGCAATGTAGTCGGGCGTCATCAGACGGCCCACCGAGTACTCGGGGTAGCCCAGCAGTTCCAGCGTCACGCGGCGCTCCGGCTCCGAAAGGGTCTGAATCAGCTCCCGCACCAATTCGTCGGGTAGGAATTCCAGCAGCGCCGTCCGGTCGTCGGGCGACATCTCGTTCAGGATGTCCGTGATTTTATCTTGGGACAGATTCGCCAGGAAGTGCTTTTGAATGTCGAGGTCGAGGTATTCAAATACCTCCGTTGCCAGGCTGAGCGGTAGGAGCCGAAAAACAATCAGCTGCTCGCGTTCCTCTTCCTGCTCAATGAGTTCTACTACCTCGTTGGGCTCAAATCGTTTGAGAACCTCTTTGAGCTTAAAAAACTCGCCCTCCTGAATCAGGGACGTAATGTGTTCGGTAGTCGGATGCTGATTCATGAACTAGTAGAGGGGGTGTTTTTCGCTAGGCAGAAGGGAATTGGTGAGAAGGGCAGAACCGGCGCGCAAAAGTAGCCTTTTCCGTCCCGGAATGATAACTAACGCAGGATATTTCTGCGAGCTGTTTCCGGTACGTATACCGCCTGGTACGGTTGGGCTTAGGCCCCTGAGAAAAGCCAGGGGGAAGCAAGTGCTCCGAACTCGGCCGTAACCTTCCCCAGCCTTGCACAGTTCCTCCAAGCGCGCCCGTCTCTATTTTTAAGTTGCTACTCTCCGCTTCTGCCTATGTCTCACTTGTCTACTGCCATGCCCCTTGGTACGCTCGTTGCTCTCGGCGGCGGTGATGATGACGCACTACTAGCCTTACTCTGCGACCTGCTGCCTTCCTTAGATACGGCAGTAGAAATTGTTACCACTGCTTCTCCCCACGATGCTCAGGCTACCGCCACGGCATATGAGAAGGCCTTTCGGGAGCTTGGCTGCACAGCGGCGCGCCACTTGCCCATTGGAGAGCATCACCCCGCCGACGCGCCCGTAACCCTGCGCCGCCTGCGCCGGGCCGGGCTGGTATTCTTTTCCGGCGGCGACCAGGAGCGCATCACGGAGTTTATCCGGGGCACGGAGTTTCAGCAGGTGCTGCACCAGCGCTACCTTAGCGAAGCATCCTTTATTGTGGCTGGTACCAGCGCGGGGGCCGCCGCTCTCACAGAATATATGCTGGTAGACGGCTACGGGTGGCGGGCCCTGCGCAAGGGCGGCATTCGTACCAGGGCGGGGCTGGGTCTGTTGCCTCGCCTGCTCATTGATCAGCATTTCGTGGAGCGGGGCCGCTTTGGCCGGCTAGCCCACGCCCTGCTAGCGCACCCTATGTGCCTCGGAGTAGGCTTAGCCGAAGAAACGGGCATCATTGTGCGTGGCGGAAAGCAGGCCGAAGTATTCGGCGACGGCGTGGTAACTGTAGTAGATGGCCGTCACTTGCGTGGCAGCAACCTTGGCCGGGTAGGGCAAGGTGAGCCCGTAAGCGGCCAAGACTTGCGAGTGCATCTACTAGTAGCCGGACAGCACCTTGATTTGGCTTCCCGGGAAGTCGCAGCAAGCTAACCTGTGAGTGAATACTTACTCATGTGAGTTGAAGTCGCAAGAGCCGTGGTGAGGTTTTGGGAGTGGCCGTGCAGGCTGAGAGTAGAAAAAATGTGGATAGAAGAGCAGGAAAAGCATTTTTAAACTTACTCGGCGTGCCGAGTAAACTTCGTTTTTCTGCCTACATTTAGGCCTCCAATCCCCAAAATTCTCACACATTCCTGTATATGAACCTAAAATCTTTACTCCTCGCCGGAGGGGCGCTGCTCTCGGGCACAGCAGCGTCGGCGGGTGGCTACCAGGTAACGCTGGCAGGTCAGAAAAATAATGGCATGGGCGGCGTAGGGGTAGGCCTGTCGCTGGATCAAGCGGCCATGTTTTACAACCCCGGTGCCCTAGCAATGGTGCGCGACCGTGGAATACAGGTGGGCGTGAATGCTACCCTGGCTCGGCAAGCGTTCCGCTCTCAATATGGCGGACCGCAGCGTGAGCTGCAAAACCACGTGGTAACACCTTTTAACCTGTACGCTGGCTTCGGCTCAGAGGACAACAAGTTTGCCGCCGGTATTGCCGTGTACACTCCCTTTGGCAATAAGGTACAGTACGCCGATGGATGGGAAGGACGCTATTCGCTCACCGAAATCGACCTAAAGTCGATCTACGTGCAGCCAACGGTTAGCTATGCCCTAACGGACAAGCTGAGTGTGGGGGCGGGATTGGTGATTTTGGCTTACGGGGCAGTAAATCTGCAGCGCGACATTCCCGTGGAAGGTGCTGCGGGAGCCGGCGCTGCGCACGTGGAGCTGGATGGTAAGGCAACGACCAAAATTGGCTACAACGCAGGTATTTACTTTAAGCCTACCGATAAGCTGAGCCTGGGTGCTAGCTACCGCTCAAAGATAGATGCCCAGGTAGAAGGGGGCGACGTGACTTTCAGCAATGTGCCCGCCTCCCTGGGCTCGCGCTTTACTGCTACTGAGTTTGATGCTACGCTGCCCCTGCCTGCTACTACTAGCATCGGCGTGGGCTTCATGCCCAATGAGAAGCTGACCATCGGCTTCGACGCCAACTACGTGGAATGGAGCAAGTACAAAATCCTGCGGTTTGATTTCCGGGGCAACAACGGGGCCGGTGGCTTGGTGTCTACCTCTGGTCAGGTGGGCGGATCGAACGTGAGCACTTCGCGCCGGGAGTACAAGAATGCGTGGACGTTGCGCGCTGGTGCCCAGTACCAGCTCACCAGTGGCCTGACGGTGCGGGGAGGCGGTTCCTACGATTTCTCGCCGGTGAAAGACGGCTTTGTAACGCCCGAAACGCCCGATGCTGACCGCCTAGGACTTACAGTGGGGGCTTCCTACAAGTTCGGTAGCTTCGGTATTGATGTTTCGGGTCAGTTTATTGACCTGAAAAAGCGGACTCAGACTGAAGCCGACTTGGTGGCTAACAACACCGCCGACCGTGTGGCTGGTACCTACAAAACCCGTGTTCTGATTCCTGGTATCGGTCTGAACTACACCTTCTAAGTATCTCCTACTTCCCATGTATACTTTCTTCAAACGCACTGCACCAGCACTGGCTCTACTAGGACTGGGACTGGCTGGCTGCCAGCCCGAACTGGATGCGCCTAAAGCCGACCGAGCTCCGCCGACTTCTCCCGTTATATTGCCGTTGGCAACTCGCTCACGGCCGGCGTTTCAGATGGCGGACTGTACCTGGAGGGCCAACTGAATTCCTACCCTAACCTATTGGCTCAACAGTTCAAGGCCGTTGGCGGTGGCGACTTCGCTCAGCCTTTATTCCAAAGCGGTCAGGAAAATGGATCAGGCTATATACGTCTCGCGGGTTTCACCAGCACTGGTGCTCCCATTACAGCAAGCGTGACTACTAACTTGGCCGTGCGAGGTAGGGTAGAGACGCGCACAAACCCTGCATCAAACCCTCAGCTTATCTACACAAAATATACGGAGCCGATTAATAACCTGGGCGTACCCGGAATTCGGATGTCGGATATTGAAACCAGGGGATTTGGGAATGTAGCCTCAACAGGGGGGACCTTGTTAGCGCCTACTCCTATTTTCAACTCCTATTTTGAGCGTATTACCCCTGCCGGAAGTGATCAAACCTACCTAGAGCGCGTAGCGGCCTCTAACCCAACGTTCTTTACGAGCTGGTTGGGCAACAACGATGTGCTGGGGTTTGCCACGGCCGGAGCAGCAGCAAGCTTCCTGACGCCTGTAGCTGATTTTACGGATAAGAACAACAAGCTTATTAACGCGCTGACTGCCAATGGGGCCAAAGGGCTGGTTGCTACCATTCCGGATGTCACCAGCATTCCCTTTTTTACCACTGTAGGCCCCACATTCAAGGCTACCCTCCTTGCTGCTAACGTACCGGGTATTGTGGTAACTACCGGCGCTTTTTCCTCGACGCCGGGTACGCCAGCCACCCGTAAGTCTATTGCTACCGCCGACATTAAAGGAGCAGATGGCAACGGACGGCAACTGTTTACCCTTACGTCCTCACCGTATGTAGCCCTGTTTGGTCGACCTAATAATGGCAAAGCATGGCGCGATGTATACAACCAGGCACGTGCTTCGTTGCCACCGGTTGTCAGCCTTGGTGTGTTTTTAGCTATTCAGGGAGTGGATACCACGAAGGCGTTTGGTGCTTCAGTTGAGAACCCGTTCCCAAGCACGCTGGTGTTGGATGATGTAGAGCAAGTGGCAGTAAGAACTGCCACCACGGCCTTCAATAATGCGCTTACGGCCAAAGCCAATGAAAAAGGGCTGGCTATTTTCGATGCCAATGCCTCCCTCTCCCGCATTGTTACTACTGGTATCGTGTCAGATGCGGTGAATAACACAGCTGCTTTCATTTCCGGCAACTTGTTTTCGCTGGATGGGGTGCACTTCACACCTCGTGCTACGCCATTATCGCCAACGAGATGATTAACGCTATAAATACCAAGTATGGCGCTAGTCTGCAAACCGTAAATCCGAACAACTACCGCGGCGTACGGTTCCCGTAAGCTTCGTCTATTGCCAACAAAAAAGCCCTTGCTCAGCACGAGCAAGGCTTTTTTGTTGAAGTTACTTATTTGCTCAGCTGCACTGGCTGTAGCACTTCTGGCAACTCAGGAGCCTGTTCGCCGGCTAGTCGGGCGGCAATAACTTGGGCGTGGTAGCGACCATTCTCAATAAACCAACGACTAGTATTTAAGCCACCGCAAACAGTGCCCGCCAGGTATACGCCCGGGCGGTTGGTTTCGAGGGTTTCGGCGTCGTGGGTGGGCGTTTGCGCGGCGTCGGTTTGGCAGGTGATGCCCAGAGCCGCTAGCAAGGAAAAATCGGGGTGATAGCCCGTGAGGGCGTACACGTAGGAAGCAGGTAGTGCATGCCGCCCTTCAGGCGTTTGAATTTCTACCGCGTCGGGGGTGATGCGTTCCACCGTTGCGTTGAAGTAGGCGGTGATGCGGCCTTCCTTAATGCGGTTGAGAAGGTCGGGCCGAATCCAGTATTTCACCGAGTCGCTGACGGCAGCGCCCCGAACCACCATGGTAACGTGGGCGCCAGCCCGCAGAAGCTGGAGAGCCGCTTTGGCCGAGGAGTTTTTGGCGCCAACTACCACTACATGCTGCCCCGTGTGTGCGTAGGGCTCCTTATAGTAATGCGTTACGTGGGGCAGGTCTTCGCCAGGTACGCGCAAATAGTTTGGCACGTCGTAGAAGCCCGTAGCTACAATAACGTAGCGGCACTGAATGCGGCCTTTCTCCGTTACTACCTCATATTGGTCGGGCTCACCTTCCAGCCCTACTACCCGCTCGTAGAGGCGCAAGTTGAGGTTCTCGGCAAAGGCTACGCGGCGGTAATAATCCAAGCCATCTTCGCGCAGAGGCTTGTAGTGACTAGTGGGGAAGGGGTGGCCCCCAATTTCTAGGAGTTCTGGGGTGGAGAAGAACTCCATGTTGGTGGGGTAGCCGATAATGGAATTCACCAAAGCGCCTTTGTCCACCACCACAGCCGAGAAACCGCGCCGCTGCACCTCAATAGCGGATGCCAAACCCACCGGCCCGGCCCCAATTACCACCACATCGAAAACAGAAGATTCAGAAGTTGAAGCCATAGAAATATAATACCAACAAAAGGCCGGGGGAGTTTAAAATCTGATGGTAGATAGTGGAATTAAGAGCCTCGTGTTGAGTAGCAACATGGAGCAAGGCCTGTTACAACCTGGTTGGTCGATGCATACCCCGGAAAGCGTCATACCAGAAGGTCCCGCCACGGCGAGACCCTTCTGGTACTACTACATATAGCTCTTAGCCATTTAGTGCGCCTGTAGCCAGTTGCGGCCGGTGCCTACCTCTACCTCTAAGGGCACGCCGTGGGGTAGCAGAAGGGCCTGCGTCATTAGCTCTTTAATCTTGGGCGTGATGTAGTCTACCTCTTCCTGTACGGCATCGAACACCAATTCATCGTGCACCTGCAGAATCATGCGCGTGCCAAGTTTTTCCTGAATTAGCCACTCATGAATGTTAATCATGGCCTTCTTGATAATGTCGGCCGCCGTACCCTGGATGGGGGCGTTAATGGCATTACGCTCAGTGTAGCCGCGCAGAGTAGCATTGCGCGAGTTGATGTCGCGCAGGTAGCGCCGCCGCCCAAGGAGGGTAGTAGCGTACTCTAGCTCCCGCGCCCGATTGATGCTGTCATCCATGAACTGCTTCACCGAAGGAAACTCCTGGAAGTACGTATCAATGATTTCGGTAGCTTCCTTACGACTGATACCGATGCGCTGGGCCAGGCCGAAAGCCGAAATACCGTAGATGATGCCGAAGTTGACGGTTTTGGCTTTGCGGCGCATTTCGCCATCTACCTCCGTGATGGGCACGTGAAATACTTTGCTGGCCGTGCTGGTATGAATATCAAGACCTTGGCGGAAGGCTTCAATCATGGTTTTGTCGCCCGAGAAGTCAGCCATGATGCGCAGCTCTACTTGCGAGTAGTCGGCTGCGAGCAGCACGTGCTGTGTATCGCGCGGTACAAACGCCTTGCGGATTTCCCGGCCCTTTTCGGTGCGAATGGGAATGTTCTGGAGGTTGGGGTTTGTGGAGCTGAGGCGGCCCGTAGCCGTTACGGCCTGGTTAAAGGATGTGTGTACTCGCCCGTCTACCTCGCACACAAGTTGGGGTAGGGCTTCTACGTAGGTGCTGCGTAGCTTCGTGAGCTGGCGGTGCTCCAGAATCAAGCCGGCAATGGGGTTATCGGCGGCAAGCTGGCTGAGCACCTCCTCGCCAGTGGCATACTGCCCCGTCTTGGTTTTTTTGATTTTGCCGCCACCCAGACCCATACGGTCGAACAGCACCTCGCCCAGCTGCTTAGGCGAGCCAATGTTGAATTCCTCGCCGGCTGCCTGAAAAATTTGCTGTTCGATTTCGGTGATGTAGCCTTGCAACTCGGCCGAATACTCACCCATGGCCCCGCTGTCAATCTTTACCCCTTCATACTCAATGTCGGCCAGCACGGGCACCAGCGGATTCTCTACCTCGTTCAGCAAATCCAGTAAGCCTACTTCCTTCAGCAAAGGCTCAAATACATGCTTGAGCTGTAAGGTTACGTCGGCGTCCTCACAGGCGTAATCCGACACCTCGGCCGGTGGGATATCGGCCATGGTTTTCTGGTTTTTGCCTTTGGGACCAATTAGCGAAATGATAGAAACTGGCGTGTAGTGCAGGTAGGTTTCGGCTAGCACATCCATGTTGTGGCGCATGTCGGGCTCCAGCAGGTAGTGGGCCAGCATAGTGTCAAACAGCTTACCCCGCATCTGCACGTGGTAGTGCTTCAGAATGGTAAGGTCGTACTTGATGTTTTGCCCAATTTTCAGAATGTGCTCGGCCTCAAAGAAGGGGCAGAACTCGTTTACTAGGGCTTGGGCCGCAGTGTGGTCGTCGTGGGGGACGGGCACGTAGTAGGCCTCACCGGGTAGCCAGCAAAACGAAAGACCCACTAGCCGGGCCGTCATGGTGTCGAGGCCAGTTGTCTCGGTGTCGAAGCTCACTTCCTTTTGCTGCAAAAGAAAATCTAATAAGGATTTACGCAGCTCCGGAGTATCAATCAGGTGATACTGGTGGGGTACGTCCTCCAACGTGAGTCGTGGGCCCGCCGGTGCTCCGTAGGAACCGGTTTCACCCTCCTCGGCGCCGATAGCTACGGCTGCATCCGAAGAAGAGCCGAACAAGCTGCCCTGGCCTTCCGCTACCTTGGGCCGTCGGGCGCCGCGCGGAGTGGGAGCGGTGCTGCTCACTCCGGCTGGGCTGCCCCCGCCTAGTACGCGGGCAGCTAGCTGCCGAAACTCCAACTCTTCAAACAGTTGGCGCAAGGCGTCTACATTGGGCTCTTCCAGCGTCAGGTTTTCCTCGTGGAACTCAATGGGTACGTCTAAGTGAATGGTGGCTAGCTCCTTGCTTAGTAAGCCCTGCTCGGCAAAGTTGCGTACGTTTTCCTGCTGCTTACCTTTCAGCTCGTCCACGTTGGCAATCAGGTTTTCTACCGAGCCATACTTTTGAATAAGCGTTTTGGCGGTTTTCTCGCCAATGCCCGGTATGCCCGGAATGTTGTCCGACGCGTCGCCCTGCAAGCCTAGAATGTCAATTACCTGCTCGGGGCGCTCAATCTCGAAGCGTTGCAGCACGTGGGCTACATCCAGCACCTCGGCAGCATTGCCCATAAAGGCCGGCCGGTAGATTTTCACGCAGTCGGTTACCAGCTGGCAGTAGTCTTTGTCGGGTGTCATCATGAACACTTCCCCAAAGCCTTGCGCCTCGGCACGGCGGGCTAGTGTACCAATCACATCGTCGGCCTCAAACCCATCCACCACCAGAATAGGGATGTTGAAGGCTTGGATAATCTTCTTGATGTAGGGAATGGCCAGCCCAATATCCTCAGGCATGGCCTGGCGTTGGGCTTTATATTCGGCAAACTGCTCGTGGCGGAACGTCTTTTTTTGCGCGTCGAAAGCCACGCCTATATGGGTGGGCTTTTCCTTTTGCAATACTTCCACCAACGTGTTCGTAAAGCCAAGGATGGCTCCGGTGTTCAAGCCCTTGGAATTCACGCGCGGGTTTTTGCTGAAGGCAAAGTGGGCGCGATAAATCAGGGCAAAGGCGTCGAGGAGGAAGAGCTTTTTGGCGGGAGCAGAGGCAGCATCAGTCATAGGTACGAAGGTACGCAAGGCAGCAGAGAAGGGTACAGCCCCAGCCGTATCAGTATCTACAAAGAGCAGGCTGCGGGAGGCCAGCTAAGCCAGCGCGCACAAGCGGAAGGCTGCTCAGCTAAAGCTGCGGTGCTTTATTTGCACTATGAAATACGTACCTCTCTTTATCCTGCTGCTGTATTCTGGTCTGACGTATGCTCAAACTACTGGGGGCACTCAGCGCCCTACAATGCAGAAGCATGCCCAGCAGGTAGTTGCGTTTCAGCAGGAGTTGAATGCCGAGTATCGGGACTCGACTCGCACACCGCTGCTGGTGGCAGAGCGGAGTACATTTACTGGCTTGCCATTCTATCCTATCAACTACGCGGCCTGCGTGGAGGCCAAGTTTGAACCAGATTCCTTAGGCGCGCCCTTTCAAATGCAGACTAGCACCGTCCGGCAGCCTTTGTACCGGAAGTACGGCGTATTGCTTTTTACACTTGAGGGCAAGCCCCAACACTTAGCGGTGTATCAAAGCTTGGACCTACAGCAAAACCCAGAGTACCGCGACTATTTATTCGTACCCTTCACCGACCGTACGAACGGCCACGGCAGCTACGGGGGTGGCCGCTACATTGACCTGCGCCGGGGGCAAATTCACCAGGGCCGAGTTGTGCTCGACTTTAACCGTGCCTATAATCCCTACTGCGCTTACGGCGGCAACTACTCCTGCCCCGTACCACCCGCCGAAAATCATCTGCCGTTGCTATTCGGGCGGGAGTTATGAGCTCACACTAACTCTCATAAGGCTTGGCTTACTTCGAAGGCGAGGCTGGTGCTTCCCGACAGGCCGTTCGCCGCCAAGCCTTGTACTACCACCTGATACATACCAGGTTGGTCAGAAGTATAAAACTCCAACGCGCGGGCAGCAGAAGTTGTCGTTACGGCAGGGTTCCAGTAGAGAAGGTTTCGCAAATCTGGCAGGCGACTTTGCTGTTGGGCCGGGGTTTCATAGCGCGGAGCGTAGAACTCACGTTGCAATTGCATGCCCTCATACTCCTGCACTAATGCTTTCGGGTCGAGTGGAAAGCCATCTAAGTTGCCCTTATACGTGGTAAAGCTCACAATGCCGCTATACATAGAGCGTCCTTGGAAATAGCGGCTGTCTAGCACCTCCAGCTTCTGAATTTTCAGCGGGTCCATGGCCATAATTCTATTCGTGTTGAATACAGGCATGCCGTCCAGCAAGACTAAGGGTGGGTCGGAGAAAATGGAACGATTAGGATTGTCGAGCACAGTAAAGTGAAAGCCGTCCTTTTTGATTCTGACTTTTACGCCCGGCACGTATTCGCGTAGCACCTCTTCCAGGGTTTTGAACCGCGTGTAATCATCCAGCATGTAGCGCTCGTCGGGCATACCATAGAAGGCTAGGCTATCGGTATCCGGCAGGGTGTACAGGTTGTTGTACCGGCGGAAATAGGCGTTCTGCACCTGCGCTTGCACATGACGCTGGGTAAACGCATTTTTAAAGCGCGGATAGGGCGTGAACACGCTGCTGAATACCCCAGTGGCATACTGCTGAGAGAAAGGCGAGAAAATCTCTACTGCGTACGTGCTGTCGTGCTGGGTATTTGTTTGTACCACGATATCGCGCGTGCCATAGAAATCATCCACTTCAAACTGGATGCTTCCGTCGCGGGCACTGATGGAGTTGGCTAGTCGGATAAGGCGGCTGGGCGAGGACAAGTACGCCGTAATATCGGGGGCTGGCTGGCCAGTGCCCTGGTGCGTAATGCGCCCCCGAACTAAATGGCTCTGTAGCTCGGGTAGGTACTGAAATGCAGGCAGCCTATTGGCCAGCACATCTTCCCACCGAAACCGGCTCCACCCATGCGTAAGCATTAGGTTTTCGGTAGCGGCAGCGGCTTCCGGTTCAGTGCTTGTGAAGTAGTAGTCGGGGTTTTCGACCATACCCTTCAGATCAGAAGCCAGCCAGAGGTAGCTAGTAATGCTGGGTGCCGGTGCTGCCAGTGAATCGAGCCGGTACACGGCTACGGAAAGATTTGCCGGCAGGGGCTGACTAGCCGTGGCAGTGGTCAACTGCAGGTTAACCTTCTGACGAGTAGCGTACTGGCCTTTGTCTAGTTGAGCCTTGATAGTAAGCTGTTGTTTCGGGCGCTGGAAGTAGAGCCGTTCGCACACCGGCTGGTGGCGATGGTTGAACACTGTGAAATGAGAAATGCCTTCGCTCAAAGTTGCCTTGTTGATGAGAAACTCGGCCTGGCCGTTGCGGATTGGAGCACTGGTAGCAGTAGTGAGTTGCTGGCGGGCGTGGCCCAGCAGATCCACGCGGTCGGCGTCAGCGTCGGTGGTCTGCACCACAATGCGGATCTGCTGTAACCCGGCTTCCTCCAAGTGCATTACGTAGCCTGCCCTGTACACGGCCGGTAACTTGCGTGACACTATGCGGCCACTGGGCAGCTTCAGCACAGCCGTGTAGGCGGCTTCGGCAGCGGGGGTGAAGGTGAAAGCGCCCATACCGAACCTGAGCGTTTTGAAAGTAGTGAGCGACTTGCCTTGTGCATCAAGCAAGGTGCCTACTACGGGTATACTCCGGCCGGCCCGGTCCGTCACCTTGAAGGCTACCTTGCTGGCTATGCCGCGCACTAGGTTGCCCCCTTCTGGAAAGAACTGCACGTCATAAGATGCCGTGTCTAACGTAGATACCACCCCCGAAGCCCGAGCTGTATTAATGATAGTAACCGGGCTGTGGAAATAATACTCGGGGCTAAAGTTCTTCATCCAACTAGTATAGGCCCGCACCGTGTAGCTACCCGAGTTAAGGGAAGAAGGTAACTGAAAAGAGCCCTGACCTATGGCCTTAGCAAGTGGGACCTTACCCTGCAATACTGCCCGCCGATTTTTATCCAACACTTCCACGTATACCACAGCACTTTGAGCCAGCGGTTGTGCGTAGGTTCCATCTACGGCGTACACCTTAAACCACATTGTTTCCCCGGTCAGGTACAAAGGGCGGTCTAGGTGTAGATACAGCTTTTCTTGAAGGGTTTGCTGCTGGTACTGGTTGAAACGACGGGCTAGGCTCCGTACAGAGTCAGACTGAGCTTGGGCAGTGCCAACTCCCATTATCCACAGAAGCAAAACGGGCAAGTACTGGCGCGAAAAGCTTCTTATGCAAGAAATAGACGAAGACATAGGCGTAGGGAGGGAAGTCAGTGAGGAAAGGTGAGCACTTAGGGCCAGAAGCTGGGCTTGACATTACTACCCCGCAGGCGACAGTCTATACAGTCCGGTGTTTGATTTTCAAACCCGATAATCGTGCCCCTACTATCTCGGATTTCAGTCACCGGGACGCGATACGTAGTATCAGCAAAGAACTTGTACATGTTATAGCCATGGCGTTCGGTAGAATCATGGAGTAGAGTATTTAAACCAGTGCACCTCTCATAGCCCTCATTCTGAGGGTGCCATTCGTTTGGTAGAGTAAGCCGATCGACGAAGAGGCGCTGTTCCACTACCGTTGCAGCACCCACAAAGCCGAGCACGGGCTCCGTGTCATCAGTGAGGCAGTGCACGTTGCCCTGGATCTGGCTGGGCAAGGGGTCGAACAGGGTGCCAATGTTCTCTGTGTTCTTCTTGATGGCCTCCCAGTAGTCAAACTCAGCTGCTGACATGGCATACTGCCGCACCAGAATGCTGTATAGTGATTGTAGCCGACCTGAACTTGAAGGAATCAATTTAAGCCGGTAGTCGCGCACGGCATCTTGGCTTAAACGTAATGTATTAGCCGTGTTGATAAGGGCAGATGCTTCTGTTCGCCAGCAGTGGTGTATATCTTCTGTTCGCCGGAAGTAGGTGCGACGCTCACTGTTTCCCTTTCCAAACCGCCAACGGCTCCAATATGCAGAGGTAAATGCCCACGTTTCTGTGTATTCCCAGCGGTAGTATTGCGTTTGCCTAGTTTCGTCGTGGGCACTAATGTAAATCTGAAGCCCGTCGGCTTGAGCCCGCCCTTCTAAGTTGTCAATAGGAGGCGTTTGCTTTAACAATACATAATCAGACGCGTATTCGCGGCCCGTGCTCGTACGAATATGTAAACGGTATTGGTCTACTGGAAGCACTTGCTGCGGAGAGGTATACACGCCAGCACTATCTTCCTGTAAGGAATAGCGTAAACCGTTTTTGTTTTCGATGGCTACACTAGCGTTTATTTCCGGTGGGTAGGTGTTTTTCTCTGCTATGTTGATCGATCGGGATAGTCGAATCGTTGTACTGCCGTTACCATTGATGAATCCATCTACTACTAGATAATTATTGGCCGACTGGATTACCTCCGGTGCGTAGCTATCTACGCAGCCACTTAGTAGAAGCAACAGGCACCAGATAATTGGATGGGTAGAAATGCGCATAGAGTAAACATGTTATAATGATTAGGTATAAAGTGTCTAAGGCCAAAAGCTCGGTTTCACGTTTGTGCCTCGTAAACGACAATCGACGCACTCAGGCGTTTGTGCTGTGAAAGCTATGCTTGTCCGACTCACCGGAATTCGAAGCTGCGGATCGCCAAAATACTCTTGTAGCGTCCAGCCCTTCCACCGTTCACTTGGGAAAGTGTCAAGGGCCGTACAGGTTTCGTACCCGTCGAGGTTAGTGCGCCATTCGTTTGGTAGAGTAAGCCGGTCGACGAAGAGGCGCTGTTCCACTACCGTTGCAGCACCCACAAAGCCGAGCACGGGCTCCGTGTCATCAGTGAGGCAGTGCACGTTGCCCTGGATCTGGCTGGGCAAGGGGTCGAACAGGGTGCCAATGTTCTCTGTGTTCTTCTTGATGGCCTCCCAGTAGTCAAACTCAGCTGCTGACATGGCATACTGCCGCACCAAAATGCTATAGCGGTAGCGCAAGCGGCCAGATGAGGAGGGGATGAACAGCAGGCGGTAGTCGCGCACGGCGTCTTGGCTCAGGCGCACCGTGCTGGTAGTGTTGATGGAGGAGGAGTTCTCCGTACGCCAGCAGTTATAAATATTTTCTCGGCGAGATATTACCTGATTTCTGCTGTCGTCATAACGCAGCGTACTACGAAAGGCAGAAGTAAACTCCCATGTTTCGGTGTATTCCCAGCGGTAATATTGCGTTTTTCCCTCATCATCATGAGTATCAACGTATATCTGTAATCCATTTTCCTGTATTCTGGCTTTCAAATTGTCAATGGGAGGCGGCTGCTTTGCCACCGTGTAGTCAGACGTATACTCGCGGCCAGTACTAGTGCGGATATAAAGATGGTAACGCGTACTTGAGGGGAGTTTTTGGCTGGTAGAAATGTATACGCCGGGACTCGTTTCGGTTAAAGGATAGCGAGTACCTGCTTCACTCTCAATCCTTACTGTGGCCTTAGTTTCGGCCGGATAGCCGCCTGCACTGCTTAAGTCTTGGGAGCGAGTGAGGGTAATCGTTGTAACACCATCAGTATTGATAAAACCATCTAATACCAGCAAATTGGCGGCAGTGCCAACAAGCTTTGGCTCGTAGGGCTCCACGCAGCTTGCAGTCAGCAGCAGTAATAGCCAAGTCAGCAAACGTAGACGGGGGTACAGCATCTCTTTAGCCTATTAAAATTTGAAGTTATAAGTAGCAGTAGGAATCGGCTGCCCGAAGATGGACAATTGGTACCCCCGAATTTGACCACCTACTGACTTGAAGTACACCGAGTAAGGATTTTTGCGTCCTGTGAGGTTGTACACGCCGAAGGTCCAGGAACTGTGAGCCAGCTTTTTCACCTTGTGGTTGCCCTCCAGGTTTAGGGCTAGGTCGGCGCGATAGTAATCAGGCACGCGGTAGGCATTGCGCTCCGAGTAGTACACGCGGGTGGCGCTGCCCACGTAATATTTGGCCAATGGCAGCGTAATGGGGCGGCCGGTGCTGTATGTGTAGTTCAGTGAAGCGCTAATACGACGACTGAAGCGGTAGTTGCCGATAAGGGTGAAGTCATGAGGTTTATCGAAGTTGCTGGGGTAGTAGCGGCCCCCATTTATCATGTCGGAGGTGGTGCCTTGGTTTACCTGTACCAGGGAGCGGGAGTAAGTGTAGCTCGCCCAGCCGTTGATTTTACCGGTCAGCTTGCGTAGCATCACCTCCACACCATAGGCCTTACCCACGGCATTTACAATGTCGGTTTCAATGTGTCGGTTCAAGATCAGGGTAGCACCTCCTTTGTAGTCTACAAAGTCACGAGTAGACTTGTAATAGGTCTCTACCGAGAACTCAATGGTGTTAGCGCGGAAGTTATGGTAGTAGCCCACTGAGTACTGGTCACCAACTTGGGGGCGTACGTTAGAGTCACTCAGCTTCCAAATATCCGTCGGTGACATGGCCGTGGTATTAGACAGCATGTGTATGTACTGACGGGTACGGTTGTAGCTAACTTTAACCGATGAGTTGTCCGTGAGGCTATAACGGGCCGACAGGCGGTATTCTGGCCCGTGGTAGGTAGCCAGTGCCTTGCCTGACCCATAGGACACGGTATCAGTGATGGTGTTCAAGGTCTTCGGTAAACCGGGTACGTAGTTGTACACTTCACGCGGCCCCAATGCAGTGTAAAGCGAGTAACGAAGCCCTAGCGATACCGACAGCCGCGGTGATACGTCTATGCGGTCTGACACGTACAGCGCGCTTTCTACCCCTTGTTCCCGCGGCAACACGTCCTGCGTAATTAACGACTCAGTGCCCGAGGGGGCGAGCCCGCCCGGCGACACGTGGTAGAGCACCGAGCTTCCCCCGAAATCGATGTTGTGCTTGGTGTTAAGCACGTAGGAAAAATCAGCCTGCACATTGTACTGCTTGATATCATATGTCAACCTCGAAGCCGTTGACACATCTCGCTTGCTGGTAATATTGTACTCATACGTACTCATGGCCCCCGTCAGTACCCCGTAGAGCTTGTTACTGAAGGTATGCCGCCATTTCAGGCTGGCATTCTGGTTGCGGTACCGATAGGCCGTGTCGCTTGCCAGCTGAAATTTGTCGGTACTGAGGTAAGCCGTCAGATAGAGCGCATTCTTCTCATTGATTTCGTGGCTGACGTGGGCACTTACATCGTAAAACGACGCTGAGCTTTGCTTGAAGCTCTCATTGGGTAACAAGTGCAGAATCCAGTTGGAATAGCTAGTGCGGCCCCCTACTATAAATGAAGTTTTTTCTTTGACAATAGGTCCTTCGAGCGTGAGGCGGCTGGTAAGCGGGCCGACGCCTCCCGAGCCGGAGAACTTCTTCTTGTTGCCGTCGCGAGTAGCAATGTCTAGCACTGACGACAAGCGTCCTCCATACTTAGCCGGAATAGCGCTCTTGTACAGTTCCACCGACTTGATAACATCGGGGTTGAACGCCGAGAAGAACCCGAATAAGTGCGACGGATTGTAAACGGTAGCGTCGTTAAATAAAATAAGGTTCTGGTCAGTGGCACCACCGCGCACATTCAGGCCCGTGTTGCCTTCCCCCACCGACTTGACCCCCGGCAAGGTGAGTACCACGCGCAGCACGTCTGTCTCGCCGAAGGCTGTGGGTACCTGACGCATCGTTTTGATATCGAGCCGTTCCACGCCCATTTGCAGGCCAGCTACGTTGCGGTCCTTCTCGGCCTCAATTACTACCTCCCGCAAAGTGGTAATATCCTCCTCCGTTTCAATATCCAACTTGCCGTCGCCACGTAGCATCACTTGGCGCTTGGTGTTTTTGATACCAATACCGCGTATAGTTAGCTCATGCCGCCCTACTGGCAGCGTTAGCGAGTAAAGGCCAAACTGATCTGTGCTGGCCCCCACCTTGAGGGCCTCACTGTATATGGTAGCGCCTACTACGGGCTCACCATTTTTGACCTCGCGTAGTCTACCTGCTAAGGTAGCTTTGCCTGTACTAGAACTAGTGCCAATATCGTATAAGCGAAAAGCAGAAGTGCGAGCTGTGCGGATAGAGTTGCTTGGCAGCGGGTTATCCGACGCCACTGGATCAGTACTAGCGGCCTCGTCCTTTTCCGGCTGAAAAAAATTGTCTGACAGTGTCAGCTGCACGGGGTTGCCAGTAGTAACGAATACCCGGTTGTGCTCATCTATTGCAAAGCGCAGCATCGTCTGTTGCAGCGCCAGCGTTAGTACCTCTTGCAGGGGTTGGTTTTGGGCCTGTACTGTAATTGTCAAGCTATCGACAGCCGTAGGAGTGTAATAAAACCTGTACGGTGTGGTAGCCTCAATTTGCTTAACGAACTGCTCAAATGGCACCTGCTGAAAGCTACCACTAATGCGCTGTGAAGTGACTTGTTGCGCAAAACCAGCAAAACCTAAACAGGAGAGTAGTAGAAAGAAAAGTATAGAGCAGAAATGTTTCATATAGCGCGTGGATAGGGTAGGGACGTATAAATTGCCCGGACTAGTGCTTAGGCTACGGGCCTATTGGGGCAAGCTGGCATAATAGTTTACCAGCGCAATGAGGTCGTCTTCAAGCCCTTTCTTGCGGAAGCGTAGCTTCTTCTCCCGAGCATATTGCTGCAGCTCTCTGCGCCGGTCTGGGAATAATGAAATGAAAGAGCCCCGACCTTTAACGGGATAATAAACTCGGTCGCGCTTAATAAAGTATTGGTTAGTAGCGGAGAACGACGCCTTGGTTATATTCTGGCTGGGCTGCACTTGTATCTTCTTCACGCGCCGGGCCAGTAACGTAACGCCCTTGTCAACCAGCAAATCATAGAAGCCGGGCGTAATATTCTGATTTGCTGCGGTGTCCTTGGTAAGACGAATAAACGTATGACCTTGTAGCGTAAAGCGGCTAACTTTCTCACTCACCAGCCTCAGGGTAAACAAGTTGGTGGGCTGCTGCACTACCACTTGGTCTAGGCGGGTATCATAAAGCAACGGAACGTTTGGATAGTAATGGCCGGCGTAATACACGGAGCCTGGTTGAGCAGTAGCAGTGCCGAAAAACTGATTGCCTTGGACTTCCTGGTAGTATCTGGTGTAATTGAAATATTCAGGACCATTGTACAACTGCGACTGATCTTGAATATGTGCGGTGTAGCGTTGTGCAACTTGGCTTTTGGCTGCTGCTAGAAGGGTAGTATCTGAGGAAGTACTCTGCGCTACGGCCTGCCTACTACTGGCTATACTTAGCACGGCCAAGCCGTACAGAGGTAAGGATATTTTCATAACTAGAAAGGGATAGAGGCGCGGTAATTAACAGACAGCCAATGGATGAGAATAGCTGCACTACTCGCTTACTTCTGAGGAAGTAGTGAGCTAGCAAACATACGTTAAAAAGGACAGGCTGCCGCTAGTGTTGGTCAAGACGACAGCAAGCGTTAGCAATGGCAGTATCGTATTGCTGCCATGCGCATTTCAAAGCAAGAACTCCCTGTGGGCAGTCGCGTAGATGTAGATCTATGCGCTATATTTCCCTTGATCTTGAGACTTCTGGGGGTAAGCCCCAGCGCCACCAAATTCTAGAGTTAGCCGCCGTGGTAGAAGATACCAAGCACCTGCTACCGTTAGAGCAGTTGCCGGCCTTTCGGCGCGTAGTGCGCCACCCTGAATATGTGGGTACCGCCGGTGCCTTGGCATTGAATGCTCGGTTACTAGAAGAGTTGGCCCGCAAGGAAACCAACCCCGAGCTGTGCACGCCCGAGGACCTGCTACCTCAATTGCGGGATTTTTTGTTGGCGCAAGGCTTCCGGCCCGACAAGCAGGATTGCGTAACAGTGACCATGGCCGGAAAAAATATTGCGTCCTTCGATCTAGGCTTTCTGCGAGAGCTACCGGGCTATGGTACCCTCGTGCGTGCGGAACCGGCCATGCTAGACCCGGCTGCTTTCTACCTGAACTGGCGTAAAGACACGCGGCTACCGACTATGCAAACCTGCAAGGCCCGCGCTGGCTTCGAGAACGATACCGTAGCCCACGAAGCCTTAGCCGACGCCCTCGACGTGGTGCAGTTGCTACGCCCGTTCTATGAGCTACCTGTGTATAAGCAAACAGGCTCAGCAGAGTCGTTATAGCAAGGGAACAGCTGCCAAGATGAGGGCAAAGTAGCTCTACCGTTATCACAAGAATGCCTCGTGCTTCTAACTGCGCACGAGGCTAAAAACGTACACAGGCAGCTAGGTTGGTCCTAGCTGCCTGTGCCATAGCTGATGCGGAGTAACAGAGGGTTACCAGTCGCCGGAAGCGCCGCCGCCGCCGAAGCTACCGCCGCCGAAGCCGCCGAAGCCCCC
>NZ_JZIR02000179.1:0-871 GCF_000961955.2 Hymenobacter sp. AT01-02 | reverse complement strand
TCGGCCATGAGTGGTAGCAGGTTAGGTAGTCAGAATAGTTTTATGCTGCTAACGTGGGGCCCACGGAGCAGGTTATGGGTAATTCCTGCTGCTTCGTCTAATCCTTTTGCTGGTTCGGCTACGATTACGCTATTTTACTCTGTATGAATCATGTGCTTTTTACCCGCTCTAGCCTCTTCTTGCTCGTTGGTTTGTGCCTAGGCAGCTTTGGTGCCATTGCCCAAACGGGTCCTACTACCGGCCGCATCGAATCGGGCCAAGATATAGAGCCAGATAGTACCCAGTTTGAAGACCAGCTATTCCGAAAAATCAGCCGGTTTACTCGCCAGCGGGTTGAGGAGCAACGTCTTCTGAAAATAGGGCTTACGGAGTTTCGGCACGCTCGGCAAGACGGTGAACTGCGCGATGCGCACTATGGCCTCAACCTGATATATGAGCAGAAGGTGCGCCCCCAATGGTCGGTACTGGCGGAGTTGTCGCCGGAGTTTGTGCGCTACCGCGAGGCTCTGCACGGCCCCGTCACAAACGGTGTAGTACTAGCGTCGCAAGTGGCAGGGCGCTACTACTATAACCTGAACAAGCGCATTTGGCTGGGCAAGAGCGCCAATAATTTCTCAGCAAACTACTTTTCTCTAGCCCTTGGCACTAGTTATGGCAAGCGTGGCTACGGCACGCCACTCACCACCAATGATAACTTACTGCGCGGCGATGCTGTACGAGCCTCTATAGCGGCGCTGTACGGTATTCAGCGGCGCCTGGGTCGCTACGGATTTGTAGATGTATACGCCGGACTGCCGCTGCCACTAATACCGAAGGTGGGTCCTTTAGCTGGCAACAACAATTTTCGGCTACTGCTAGACCTTCGGCTTGG
>NZ_JZIR02000178.1:0-849 GCF_000961955.2 Hymenobacter sp. AT01-02 | reverse complement strand
CCTACTCCCGGCAACGATAATCTCTTGGGCTAGTCTAAGCTACATTTCGGCCTGGGCTCCGTGGCGAGGAAACCTGCTCTGCTAGTACCTGTACACTTCATTCGTAGCCAAACTGCAAGACTATGGGCCTGTAGTGTAGCTATCAATACCTCAGGAAGCTGCCTCAGTTTGGGCCTTAACTGGCTAAAACGCGGGACTTTTCATCTGCCGCCCGCGCCGAACTGGTATATTTGCGCCTCAGTTGCTGGGCCGGTGGGCCCTGTTTGCCTCAACGCGCCCTGAATGTCCGCTCCCGACTCTCCAAAGACCGACCTTTCCACCCGCCCCGCACGGAATTGGCCCAACATCCTCTCGCGAACATTCTGGGGAATGTTCGTCGTAGGCGTTGGTGTATTCCTGCTCTACCCCATTCTGGTAAGTATGAACTTCCTGTTCCTGTTTGGCAAGTCGCCGAGCTTGGAGGAACTGGAAAATCCGAAAGTAGAGCAGCCCTCGGAGGTGTATACGGCCGATGGAATCCTGATTGGGCGCTACTTCCGCGAAAACCGCTCGCCGGTGCCACTCAATAAAATGTCGCCCTGGCTGATTAAAGCACTTATTTCCACGGAAGATGTGCGCTATCAGGACCATTCGGGCATTGATCCTAAGGCCATTGCCCGCGCTGTGGCTGGTGCTGCTACCGGAGGTAGTGGGGGGGGAGGTTCTACCATCACCCAGCAGCTAGCCAAGAACCTCTACAAAACGCGCCGCAAGGAAAACATTGGCCTGCTGGGCCATCTGCCCCTGGTAGGCACCATTATCAGCAAGACTAAGGAGTGGCTGACGGCCGTAGAGCTAGAGCGCCGCTAC
>NZ_JZIR02000177.1:0-568 GCF_000961955.2 Hymenobacter sp. AT01-02 | reverse complement strand
CCCGGGCAGCCGGGCTTTGCCACGGCAGCTTCCTTGGGGGAGAAATCCTTTTTTGATGAGCTGTAAGCCCACGCAAGATTTACTGTAAGACAAAGCCTGCCTGTTGGGGTGGGCTTTGTTGTTTTGTGCGGGCAACAAGCCCGCCGCATACGTTTACTACCTATAGTTTCACCATATGGGCCAGATTGCACTGGAAGGAATGGAGTTTTTTGCCTTTCACGGCTACTACGATGAGGAGCAGAAGATCGGCAATAAATACGGCGTCGACCTCTACATTGACACAGATTTGCACGCGGCAGGTGCCACGGACCAACTGCGAGAGACAGTAAATTATGAAGTGCTTTACCGGGTAGTGGCCGAAGAAATGCTGGCCCCGGCCCGGCTATTGGAGCACCTAGGTCACCGCGTACTAGACCGGGTGTTGGAGGAGTTTCCCTACATTGAGGGAGTACGAGTGAGCGTGTCTAAGTTTAACCCGCCGCTCGGAGGCATTTGCCATCGAGCCCGCATTACCCTGGAGCGCCGCCGGTAGGCCTTTGCTAGGTGGTCTGAAGGTAGAGGCACCAGG
>NZ_JZIR02000176.1:0-2235 GCF_000961955.2 Hymenobacter sp. AT01-02 | reverse complement strand
CGTGATGGAAAAGCCCCGTGGCTTGGGCCTGCTGCAAATAGAGCTGACCGCGGTTAGCAATCAGACCGCCCGTAACCTGGGCCGGGCCCATGCCGTCGCCAATTAGCAAAATGATATTCTTAAGGGGCTTGCGCGGGCCGGCGTAAGGCGTCAGGGTCGGCACAGCGTACGGTTTGCCCGGCCCGTACTCGCGCTTTTCGAGGGGTACTTCCGACGCGAGTGCTACATCGGGTTGCTGCTTGAGAGCTTCAATTACTACACTGCGAGTCGGGGCAGACGCCTGGGGACGGGCACAGGACAGCAGACCTAGGCCACTTAACAGCAACACGGAAAAAAGAAAGGAAGAGGGCATACTCAGGGCAGCGAAGGATGGTTAATAGTCAGCACGCGGTAGGCCCGGGCCTGGAGGCCGCAGGGGTCGGTGGCGCGTACTTCAATTTTATGGGTACCCACTGGCAGGCCACTAGGCAGGCGGGCGCGCCAGAGGTGGGGACTGGGCTCGGCCTTACCCGCTAGGGCGGAGGCTTTGGCCGAAGGGTACACCCGGCGTTGCTGAAGTTGGTAGAGGCGAGCCACGTACGGGTCGGGGGTCACCACGGGGTAGGCCGGCTGCCACGCGCCGTCGTTGAGGCGAAACTCGACACGGGTTTTCGGGGAACCGGCAAACACGTTGATCATAGCTACGCTACGGGTAGAGTCGGCGGGCAAGTTCTGGGCCGGGTCCCACTCGGAATCTTCCGGCGTCCAGACGCTCATCTGGAAGGTAGCAGGGTATTGAGAGGCTTTATAAGCTAGCTGGTAGTTACTATGCTCGCCTACTTGCATCTTCCAGTAGCCCTTGGGCGCCCCACAATTCATTAGGCCGAGGGAATTCCAAAGATGTCGTGCTCTCCCTGCCACCAGCTGCCGCAGGTTGCACCTACCACTATTTCTTGCCAGGCTAATCCCGTCGGTTGCAGGTGGTACTCCCGCCGGTTGCGGTGCTCGTGGGCTGAGATGAATGCCACATTGGGGTGCCCGGCCAGCACGCGCAGCAGATCGGCTTTATTGACTACCTCGGCTAGGGGAATGTGCATAGCCAGCACGTGCAGTTGCTCAGGGTCGGAGTGCCGCAGGTAGTTGGTCATGAAATTCAGCTGCTCGCTTGATATGCGGCCTTCGTACTTCTTCTGGCCCAGATAGGCCACGTCGTTGAGCACCACAAAATGCGCCTGGCCGTGTTGCAGGGCGTAGTAGGAAGGTCCAAAGTAGCGTTGATAGGTGGAGTCGGCGTAGAGAGCGTCCTGTACCTCGTAGTTCTGATCGTGATTACCGAATACGGCATATACCGGCTTGCCCAGGGCCGCGAGGCTGGCCTTGGTTTTGGGGTACACACCCAGCTCATCGAAGGTAATATCGCCCAGGGTGAGGGCAAGGGCGTAAGGGTCGTCGTAGAGCTCCTCGGTTACTAGGTGGTTGAAGTGGTAGAGGTCGTCCTGGCTGCCAGCCTGTATATCCCCGAGCAACACCACGTCGTAGGCGTTTTTCTCCGGGGCGGGCCGAAGCGCGAAATCCGCGGTCTGGTGGGAAGCCGCAGTAGGTTGGTAGTACCAACTAGTGGATTGCGCGGGCGCATAGTCGCGGGGCTTTACCACAAAAATCAGGCGACCGGGCCGGGTACTCAGGCGGTAGCGGCCCTTACGGTCAGTGGGCACTATCTCGACGCCGTTGGACACCAGTACGCCGGCTACCCCAGCTTCGGAGGACTCGCGTTGGCCGTTGCCGTTCTCGTCGGCGAAGACAGTACCAGACACGGTGTGCGGCGTGAAGCGTTGGCCATATGCCAGGTCCCGGCCGGCCAGCAGCAGCCCGAACAACATAGGCAAGGCATAGCTAACGAAGCTGTTGCGCAATCAATTACTTGCTTAAGCTCACGTAATTCATCGGCCCCAACCAGCAGACCTGGGTAGTGCAACAGCTCCCGCCACACCGCCCGCCGCTGGGCGGCGGTGCTGGCCGGCAGGTTCCAGAAACGCACTTTCTGCCCATTTTTGAGAGCCTGCTGGCTAAGCTGCTTTAAGCGGGCTGCCTCGGGAGTAGGTATTTTTCCGGTTCCATCCCAACGAAAACTCTGCTGCCAGTCGCCATTCACGGTAGGAATGCTGGCGGCCAGCTGAGGCTGTAGATCAGAAAGCTGCCCGTCCAGAAAATACCACGGCCGGTCCGGGTCGGCCAGCACCTCGGGGGCGGGGGGTA
>NZ_JZIR02000174.1:0-904 GCF_000961955.2 Hymenobacter sp. AT01-02 | reverse complement strand
TTTTACTTCACTGGCCACCGCGCCCACCAACAGGCTGCGGTTGCTGCTACTCAGTAGCGGCCAGCAGCCTGCACGCGGAAAACGGGCCCTACTTCTGCGCAATGAAGAACATCATCCAAACTGCCCTGGTGGCCTTGCTTCTCATTTCAACCAGCAGCTGGGCGCAATCCGTCTCCTCTAACCACCGCCCGGCGGCCCGAGCCCAGCCGACAAGCCAAAAGCAAAATGCCCAGTGGTGGAAAGAAACTGTTGTGTACCAAATTTATCCGCGCAGCTTTCAAGACAGTAATGGTGATGGCGTGGGCGACTTGCGCGGTATCATTTCCAAGCTAGATTACCTGAAGAGCCTGGGCGTGGGTACGGTGTGGCTGAATCCAATTTACGCCTCGCCCAACGACGACAACGGCTACGATATTTCCGATTATCGGCAGATTATGCCGGCATTTGGCACCATGCAGGATTTCGATGCCCTGCTCAAAGGCCTGCATCAGCGCAACATCAAGCTCGTGATGGATCTGGTGGTTAATCACAGTAGCGACGAGCACGAGTGGTTTAAGCAGGCCCGTAGCTCGCGCACCAATCCCTACCGAGACTATTACCACTGGTGGCCGGCGGAAAAAGGCAAACCAACGCCGCGCTGGAGTTTTTTTGACGTGAACAGCGACGCCTGGAAGTATGACTCGCTCACCAACTCCTACTACTTGCATTACTTCTCGCGCAAGCAGCCCGATTTGAACTGGGAAAATCCCAAGTTGCGGCAGGAAGTGTACCAGTTGATGCGTTTTTGGCTGGACAAGGGCATCGACGGCTTCCGAATGGATGCGTTCCAGTTTGTGTCGAAAGACACGACCTTTCCCGTATTACCGGCAGGCTACGAGAAAAAACATCATTGCCTACTACGGGG
>NZ_JZIR02000173.1:0-1050 GCF_000961955.2 Hymenobacter sp. AT01-02 | reverse complement strand
ATCATCGGAGTCCTTCTTCCAAGTGCCCGCCGTACAGACGCTGAAGCTGAGGGCCTCCTGGGGCCAGATCGGCAATATTCAGTCGGTGAACTACTACGCCTACAACGTGCCGCTCGTTGGCAGCCAGGCCTACTTAGGCAGCACCCCGGGCTACAGCAACGGCTACTACATCAACAAGCAATCGAACCCCGACCTGAAATGGGAGCGGTCCGAAACCTTCGATGCCGGCCTAGACGTGGGCCTGCTGGATAACCGCCTGACCCTGACGGCCGATTACTTCCAGAAGTTTACCCGCGGCCTGATTCTGCCCATTGCACCCAACCCCAGCAGTGGAGTAGGCGAAGGCCCCACGGCCAACGTGGGCACTGTGCTTAATAAGGGTTGGGAACTGAGTGTGGGGTACGCCGGCCAGGCCGGACCCGTCGCCTTCCAGATCAACGGCAACGTGGCCACGCTGAAAAACCGGGTGCAGGACCTCAACGGCTACGGCAGTGAGTTCATTCAGCACACCGACAACGTGCGCACCCAGATGTACCCCTTCCGCTCGGCCGTGGGGCAGCCCCTGTATGCTACTACCTGGTGCCGACCGAAGGACTGTTCCGCTCTGAGCAAGAGGTAAGCGCCTACACCAACGGCGACGGCAAGCTGATTCAGCCCAGCGCCAAACCCGGCGACCTGAAGTTCCGGGACACCAACGGCGACGGCCGCATTGACGACAAGGACCGCGTGTTCATGGGCAATGCCATGCCCAAGCAAACTTATGGGCTTACCCTCAACGGACAGTGGAAGGGCTTTGATTTGAGCGTGTTCTGGCAGGGCGTGAGCGGCGTGAAGCTGTTCAATGGCTACAAGTTTGCTACCTACAACGCTGGCTTGCAGGGCTACAACCTGGACCGCCATGTGCTCGACGCCTGGACGCCCCAGAACCCCGACTCCAGCATCCCACGCCTCTCGCTCAACGACGCCAACAAAAACTTCAGCCTACCCTCCGACTGGTACCTGGAGGATGCTCCTACCTGCGCCTGAAAAACCTGACCGTGGGCTACACCC
>NZ_JZIR02000172.1:0-4539 GCF_000961955.2 Hymenobacter sp. AT01-02 | reverse complement strand
ATTTTTCTCTTTCTTTTCTGCTTACCCCCTTCCTGCTGAAGCGGGCTGCAAAGGTACGAAGCTTTTTTGTTCGTGCAACTAGTAGTAGAAAATATTTTCTGTTCTCTTAGTTGCTGTCCCCCCTTCCTGCTGAAGCGGGCTGCAAAAGTAGAAAGATTTTTTTACAATGCAAGCGCTGACAAAAAATTTACGTTTTTCTTCATCGCACATCCTTCTTCTATTGCTAGCTGGATTTTGTTAACCAAGTCTTGTTGTTACAAGTTCACTGCTCCGCAAATTTTATAGTATGCTGTTTAGTAATTGTACACACCTATAGTTCGCACAAGGGGCTAGCTTAGTACACACTATATAGAGTATGGGTGCAAATCGACTATTACATTACTCTTGATGCCTGGGAGTGCCGAGATTTTATGGCAGCAGCGTTTCGTCTACTCATTACTCATAGGACCTATGCGGTCCGCTCCCCGCACTGTTAGGCTGCGAAACCACATTCAGAAAAGAACCTATCATACAACCAAGTCCCGATTGGGATTGGAAAGGATGCTGGCTAGTCTATGGAGATGATACAGCTTGCTGTCAAAACAACGGATGTGGACAGCTATTAACTGGATAGTACAGAGTATAGACTTTCGCGGTAAATGCTCGTGAAAGTGAATGAACTTATAGCAGAGTAGTATCTGTGATAAGTAGCGCCATATTGTAATGCGTAAGGAAAGCATAACTATTACGGCGTAACTAAACTATCGAGGTTAGGGTAAATATAGGTATGAATACTACACCCACTTCTTACTGCCACGAACCAGCAGAGTTACTGTTGGATGACGATGTGCTCTTGAGCTTCGAGCTTGTTGAACAGCTTGAATGTGAGTTTCACCCGGCAACTGATGAGCAATCTGGGCGCTTAGCCGCTTAGTTGCTAACAGGCTAAGAGGATGTCACCTATTTTCCAAGCATCCTAATAACTAAAGGATAGAGCAAGCTGCTCGTTTCTTTCTAGCCTCTTGCATTCCGCTGGGCTTCTAAGTACTTCACTAGGTACTTTGTTGTTAGCACCACTCTCACATCCTATTGTCTCTACTGGGCCGCTATGAGGTAGCACTCAGATAACGCTCCATTGCTGAAATAGTAGCAACTGGCGCATTTAGATGAGGATAGTGCCCGGTAACATCCAGAACGGCGAGAGTACTTCCTAGCAGGTTCTTGTGTAGATATTCGCCTACTGCCGTGGGAGCAATTGAGTCCTGCGCGCACTGTACAATGAGAGTAGGCACCTTCAAATTCTGCAGATCATCTCGATAATCGGAGAAGAAGGTAGCACGGGCAAATTGGCGAGCAATTGCTGGGTCCAACTGGGAGAAGCTGGCTAGGACTTCATCAACCAACTCAGTCCGCATCTCTCCTCCTACTAAGGTCGGCACAACTGCACGCGACCAAGCGAGGTAATCACGATCAAGAAAACCGACGAGTTCTTCTAAATCTGCTAACTCAAAGCCCCCTATATAGTCTCCATCATTCATATAACATGGGGAGGCGGCCAATAGAACAAGGCGGTCAAATAACTCTGGCTCCCGAATAGCGGCTAGAACGCCAATAATTCCACTTACGGAATGACCGACGTACACAACTTTTGACACATCCAGTGCGTGCAGTAAGGTTAGCAAGTCTGTTACGTAGCCATCTAGCGTACGGTAGCGCGTGAAGTCATACGCTGTCCTGTCTGACTGGCCGGCGCCCATCAGGTCGAAAAGAACTACCTTATGTTTTGCCGCGAAGGCGGGAGCTACATAATGCCATATGTGCTGGTCGGTCCCAAATCCATGAGAGAATATGATAGGCTGCGTACCAGAGCCATAAGTAGAAACATTGTGGCGGCTAAGGATATCCATTAAGATAGAGAACTAGGGAAGGCAGTTACCCAGTAAGTGTAAGAAATGAACTGCCTTTGGGGGAGGTGGGGAATAAAACTGCTGAGATTTTGAATCTGTAGCAAGCTGTTCTCAACATAGCATACCCTTCCCATTATGAGGCAACTCAGCAACTACTGTATTATCCAAATAATACAGAATAACAAGTAGCTATATCGGCCTTCGCAGGCCAATAAAACGGAATATTTTTGATATAGTGCAATTATCTCCAATGGGGCTGCACTATCACTTCCCATATTGGTTTTACCGCTATACGGAGTAACAGCCTTGCTTCTTGTTCCTATTAGAGCAAAGTGCTCCGTTTACCTAATAGGACAGCTAGCTACACTTACAGAAGAGGCCTCCGGTGCTGCATTTGCTCTAGTGTTGATGAACATGAGTTGCTTGGGCTATACTTCCCACTGATGTCACCTGGCTACTTGAACCTACAACTAGCTGATGCCTCTGGCTGATGCCAAGTGCACTGGTTTGCATCTATCTACTAGCGTAGTGCCTGAGAATAAAGCAACATCCTGCACTGTCGAGCGTCTTTTGCCGTATAGCCGCTCGTACTCCCACCCCTTCACATTTTTAATGGATCCGCTTCGCTATTTGGGGCCCACTACGGTTCAATGGCAGCATGGCCAGCGCTACGCTGTATCAATTATTTTTTCTCGCAGTCAATACTGCATCTACTTCGCCAATAAGCCCCAGCAGCAGTACCAAACACTTCAAGAACTACTGTCTTGCTGGGAAATCAGGGGGTTCGCCTCCAAAAACCGACGCTAAGTTCACTTCCTTCGGTGAGCTACACCGAAGGAATAGAAATTCGTTAACGCATTTATACTCTTTTATAGTGCCATAGCAGGCAAGAAGCGCTCCATAGCCGTGAGTGTTTCCACGGGCGCGCTGAGGTGAGGGCAATGCCCAGTAGCTCGTAAGGTTACGAGTGTAGCGTCGGGTAGGTGGTGAAGTAGATAGTCTCCCACCTCCCGGGGAGCTACTACATCTTCAGAGCATTGTAACACCACGGTCGGCACAGATACTTGGCTTACCTGCGGCCGGTAATCAGACAGGAAAGATACGCGAGCAAACTGCTTGGCAATAGTAGTGTCCATGCTGCAGAAATAGCCGGCTAGGTCCTCCCCAATGGAAGGCGGGTTGCTAGGCCCCATGAGGAGATTAGCAAACATATTTGCCCAGCTGTTGTAATCAGCGTCCATTAAAGTAAGTAGCTGATTTACGTCGTCCCGCTCGAATCCGCCCAAGTATCCGGCATCATTGATAAAGCAAGGAGAGGGAGACAGCATCATTACCTGCCTGAAATACGTGGGCGCTTGAATGGCCGCTAGCATTGCAATAGTAGCGCCAATAGAATGACCGATTACGACCACATCGTGCAAATCGAGAGCAGCACAAATCTCCACTACATCTTGAGCGTATCCTTCTAGAGAAGCATATTTGGTGGGATTATAGGCACTCAGATCTGACCCACCCGCCCCTACGTGGTCAAATAGGATGAGCTGGTAGTGAGCAGCCAGGGCAGGTGTAAGGTATTGCCAGATGTGTTGGGTGCAACCAAAACCATGACAAAACAGCAAGGTGGGCTTGTTATCACCAATTATGCGAATGTGGTTGCGTTGGATTACTGCTTGCGAAGTAGAGAGCTGATGCATAGCAGAAGGCTATGATAACAAAATGTGGTACGCAAAAGGCCGATAACTACAAGTGCTACTGCTAAGCGAAATAGTGCAAACTGTAGTATCTAAAAGACAAAAGTAACACGTTATTTTTCTTCTTTGTTAAGTCCAACACACTTGCAACAGTACAAGCACAACACTACTCGGCAACTACTTGGGTTATTATTTAATTAATTATCTAATTATCAATGATTTATTTAACCATTCTATTACGTGATAAAAACGACACCTCTCCTCATAGAATCACCCACCGAGAATGAAAGATGAGGGTGTCTTGGCTCCTTAGTAGCAGAAAGTCAGTTCCTCTAGTGGCTGCCGAAACCTGTACGCCCTTGTCTACGTCTGTAGCGAGGTGAAAACGCCCAAGAAAGCCCTTGTAGCGGAGCTAACTACTGCCTTAGCTCCCATTCTCTCCCCTACTGCCGCACCGGCGGCGCTACCTAAAAGTGTAACAAGTGCTATTGACGAGCTTGCGGAAAGTATCCTGCGCTGGCGCGCTCGGGAGGCTCGGCCCACCCGTACTGGTTCCTCCCTGCGACCCGCAAGTTCTGAGTCTGATGCGCTGGCCCGCTTGATGGACACACATTTGCACGAGGAAGAAGGGTCAGAGGAACCGGTTGCTACCTTACCCGTTACTTCTACGCCTCGCCAAGCCCCTGCCGCACCTGTTGCGTCTACATCCCCTGCCTCGCCCACACCAGCCCGTAAGCGGCGGCCTCGACTAGGGTCGGCTTCGTAGCTCGCTATTGTAATTAGGTGCACAAACTATCGGGCCGTAGTGGTTGGAAGAGTAAGACACTCTTCCAACCACTACGGCCCGGAGTAGGTTACATACTCACTGTCCTACTAGGCAACAACAAACCGTCTTTAAGCTCGGTGAGAGTGTATTACCTATTTGGGGATGCCCCGACGAATCCGCTGCTTACGTGTTTCTT
>NZ_JZIR02000171.1:0-1349 GCF_000961955.2 Hymenobacter sp. AT01-02 | reverse complement strand
ATATGCAATGCTCTTATATCCAATAAAATTAACTTTCACATGGTATTCCGGAGAAACCGATTTCGCCTTGAAAATTGCGCGATAGTGAACTGCTCGACGAGTTGTTACCCTGTTAATCCCAGGGTAAATCGGGCTGAATAACACCCTATTTTGTACAAGCCCCACCGCATGTACACAAGTGACGCACCCTTTATCCTCCATTAGCGAATCGAGTGGAAGAAATGTCCTGAATGCGAGTTTTGCTTCAACGGCACAAATGCCACCTGATAGTTCAGCACGCCCTGGCTTTTAACAGACACATCCTCCACAACTGCTTTACTCATCAATGCGTTAGTGGAGACTACATTCCTGTCAAATAGCACAGAGACGGTATTCGTCGCCGAGGAACGTGGCAGCGCTTTCTCGCCAAACCCCTTTTGTTTAATTTGAATACTCGGGTACTGTCCTTCTCACATGAATCGGAACAGTATCCTATTCGTTCTCTTAATTAGCTTGCTAGCAGCAGAGGTACTGATTTGTGTTCAAACGCGGCCTACTAGGACTATAGCCGCCCCCGATGAGATGCGAGTAAAGAATAATGCTCAATGAACCAAGCGTTACGGCAAGCTTTACCTCTTTGCCTCTTGTTCATGCACTGTTACAGTTGTACATCAAAAGAGGAAAAGACAGATCTAAACTGTCCTGCTTAACTCGACCATCTCACCCCTTTAAGGTCACCCTCTCCTCGACGACCATCTTCTTGTTCGGTATGGGCTTCGGTAAGAGCTAACTGGGCAATTTGGCTAAACTCACGTCTAGTACCTGTTCCAACTCCGTGCGGTGAGCGTTGCCCCATTGCTCCATCACGTCAATCACCGGCAGCAGGGACCGTCCTAGGTCCGTGAGGTGGTACTCTACTCGGGGTGGCAATTCGGGGAAGATGGTTTTACCAACCAAGCCGTGGTACTCCAACTCGCTCAACTGCACGTTGAGCACGCGCCGGCTGGCGCTGGGAATCATGCGTTGCATGGCACTGGGCCGCTGGATGCCCTGGGCAATGCCCACGAGCAGGGTGGACTTCCATTTGCCGTGCAGCACTTCCTTGGTGAGCACGGAGCCGCAGTTCAGCGTGTTAGCAATTTTCTTCTGGTACATCGGCGAAGCTAGTTAAGGCAGAAAGGGTAGGAAATGAGAATAGGGATTAAAACCGCCCTATGCGCGAAAAGTATCGGGTGCTGAATAACTCCTCCGTACTTGCCCGCTCTGGTCACGCGGCGGAGTTTTGCACCGTGAATAATGCAAAACAAGCAACCGGAAATCATGGAAAAGCTCTACGGGGGAAAAAGTAGCGGGTTTATTTACGGGGGGGG
>NZ_JZIR02000170.1:0-750 GCF_000961955.2 Hymenobacter sp. AT01-02 | reverse complement strand
CCTCGGGAATATCCAGCAGCTTACGGTATTTATCGGCTACAGCTTGGGGCTGCTTCTTGCCGTTCACGGTCAGGCCCGAGTCGTTGAGTTGAAATTGGAAGCCTTTTTCATCGGTGCTGAGCAAGCCATCTTTGCGCAACTCAGCACGAATCTGGTCGGAGTCGAGCTTGGGCGCGCTAGGGGCCCGGGGCGGCAGCGGCACATCGGGCACGCCTGGGGCCGACGGAGCAGGTGGGGCCGGCGGTGCGGGAGGAGCTGGCATCGTGCGGCTGGTAGTGCGGCTCGAAGTCTGGCGGTTAATTACGTAGGAGTTTTTGGGGCCTAGCTTACGGCCGGTCTGCTTTTCTACCAGCTTCAGGTACTTGTCGCGCAGGGCTGCCGACTGCTTTTTACCGTTTACGGTCAGTGCAGTACCGCTCAGGCTAAACTGAAAATTGTTGTCGTCTTTGAGAATGCCATCCTTGCGCAGTTCCCGGCGCAAAGTTTCTTCCATGCTGGTGATACCACCCCGAAGTGCGCTTCCTGTTACAGTAGTTGGGCGCCGCCCTAGTTCTGCCTCCGAACGGCGCATTTCTCCTTCGTGGCGACGCATCTCGCCTTCGTGGGCCCGCATTTCGGCTTCCAACCGCCGCATTTCAGCCTCATGACGACGCATCTCGGCTTCTAGCTTCCGGTGGGCAGCCTCAAATTCTTGCTCATTGCCACCCGCCTGCGACTGACCTTGACGGGCGTTTTCTAATTGCTCACGAA